>JAUYKG010000026.1 GCA_030700105.1 Candidatus Veblenbacteria bacterium | reverse complement strand
TGTAACCTGACCTTTCACCTGTCCGGATTCTGACAAACGCACATTCCCACCCGCTACCATCACGTTCCTTTCTACTATCCCGATAATATCCACATCACCTCCTAGTACCCGCACGTTGCCTCCTACCGGCCCGCTCAGCCGTACCTTACCGCCTGCCACGATGACATCCCCACCAACCGCGCCCGACACCACCACACTGCCACCAACCACGATGAGATCGCTCTCCACGCTGCCCGCTACCTCCACGCTATTGCCAGCAGTGTAGTAATTGCCGGCCTTGCTCTCCCCGCGCGGAACATAGACGTTTGGGCTTTGCCCCTTGGCCCACGCGCTCGGTACGGCAATAATTAAGCTTAAAACAAAAGCGGAAACGAGTACGTGAAAGTATTTCATATGTATAAGGTTAAGATATAACAAGTATACCCTTTTTTGTTCGGCTAAACAAGAAAAAGCGCCGTTAGTTTCAACGGCGCCTGAGTTAACAATCGCTAGTGCCCTGGATAATACATCCTATCAAGATCAACTCCACGCGATTCTACAATCTCCAGTAATGCATCAATGAATTCAGTGGGAGGGGATGGTGCAATCACAATAGCCGCCCGGCCATACTTTTTCAACGCTGCGTAAGCTTCCTGTTTGCGCTCTGGAGACAAATTAGTAAACTGTTTAACTTCTTTTTTTGTACTCAGGATGTATATTTCATATCCTTCGTGTAATAGCTCCTTAAGTTCTCCAATAATCTTCTTGTTGGATCTAATAGTAAATAGAACTTTTAGATCACTTTCACTAATTTTTTTCATTAAGTTCTCCTTTGCTGTTAGTTTATATTTTTGGTTGTTCTCGATCGCCCACCATATCACACATGCCACAGGCAATACACCCAGCCCGATCAGTTGAAGAAAAATGAGCGCGCGCTAATTCTACCTGAACAAATCGCTGAACTTCCAGAAATTCTTGCCAAGGCATACGTGCAGTAAACTGGTACCCGGGAACATCTTCAAAATAGCGACCAGAGAGCGGTGAAGGGTATACCCCTAGGCCAACAAAATACCGAATGCCTTGTTTGAGTGTTGCCAGAGGCTCAGTACCACAGACAAAGCACGAACTTACCTTCCCTTTCCCGAATACCTTTACCGCTCGCTTGAATGCCTCGAGGTAGAGCGCCCTCGGGCATGCTTTATTCTTACCAGGGATATATTTCTGCCGGCTTGCCTCATCCCAACATTCAAGATTCATCATCAAAGAATTGCACCCAGCCTCATGGAGACGATCTATCCATGTGAGATCTTGCGGCGGCGTAATTTCAACCGCCATGGGTATATTGGGAAAGGTATTCCGAATACCCTCAACTACTGGGGTAATCAGCTCCATACCTCGTCCCGCATGGAAGGTCATACCGCCGTTTAAAAGTACACCACGACTTTGGTAAACAAGTGGAATGAGCTTGAGCGCTTCAATGATTTGAATTATACGTTTGACTCGCAAGCCGTGTACCGTCGTACTAAAACGCATAACGCAGAATTCACAAGCTTCCTTGGTGTTAAACAGCGCACAATCTTCATATACCGCCGTGGCGAGCTGCGTGCCGTGCTGAATGAATATGCGTTCGATAGGTGTTCCATCACTGAGTATTTGGCCGTACCACGTTGGTGGTTCAAGAGGCACTGCTCTACCAATTTTTATATCACCATCAAAAAAAACAACTCCGTCATCGATAAGCTCCATTCGAATAGGAACTTTTGTGTTACGGTAGAGCGGAAAATTAACCATAATCGCTGAGGGCACGAGCCGTACCTTAGCTCCCGACCCCAAGCCGCCACGTTTTACACCAAAGGGATTCAGCTGCTCCATGAGCATCCCAAATTCTTCTTCACTGGTGTAGGCACCCTCGCACAGCAACCTGGCTTTCAGTTCATGCGCTCCCATGGCGCTACTGTCTGATCGTATCTGTTTCACAGATTTCATCTTTTTTCTCCTTTTTATTTTAGTTATTGGATATTCAATTTTTAACGTACAAAACCCCTCTCGCAGGAGAGGGGTTAGGGGTGATACTAAACTAAATACGCAGCACCACTCACCGCTCTCTGCGAGCGTAAGTGGCGTGATGATACACCGTCGTTCCTAGAATAGTTGCCTGCCCAACCTGATTCATAAATCGTTCCTTATCTCTGTATTAACGTATTAACACGTTAATACACTACCTAACATTACTTAGTTAACCCCAACCTCTGCAACACCAGCTGATAGCCACCCATACCACCCCACAACCACTGAGCCACGCGCGCCACCGTAGTGGTACTCACTTTAAGCCGCCCGGCAATATCACGGTAATCAATGTCACGGATCAGGAGCTTAGCGGCTTGAAACCTATCAGCCATATCCACCAGTTCCTCTGGTGTACAAAGATCTCGGAAAAACCGGCGGCATTCAACTGTAGTCTTTAACTTCAATATAGCCGCATAAAGCTCATTGGCCTCTTGGCTATCCCACTTTTTACCCTGTTTCATAAGTATAACTAATTATCTCTGTATTAGCATATTAACACGTTAATACAAATGTTTGCGGCAGTCAAGGCGGGAGGTGTGGATAAGTCTACTCGCCACCGCAAAATAGACAAAGTCACGCTACACCGCTACCATAAAAGCCATCCTATGGCTCACCAACTGGCCCAACAAGACCCCGAGCT
Organism: Candidatus Veblenbacteria bacterium; assembly: GCA_030700105.1. Taxonomy (GTDB): domain Bacteria; phylum Patescibacteriota; class Patescibacteriia; order Veblenbacterales; family UBA10138; genus JAUYKG01. The sequence continues at coordinate 9,263 of JAUYKG010000026.1, read as the reverse complement.
CAATACCTGGCTGGAACGCGAACTGGAGCGTCAACGACAGGGCTTGGAAATGATCCCGAGCGAAAACTTTACCTCGCTCGCCGTTATGGAGGCCTTGGGCTCGGTCTTAACCAATAAGTACTCGGAAGGCTACCCGGGCAAGCGCTACTACGGCGGTAATCAATTCGTGGACGAGGTGGAGAACCTGGCGCGCGAGCGCGCCAAAGCACTCTTTGGGGTGGAACACGCCAACGTACAGCCCTATTCCGGTTCGCCTGCCAACCAAGCGGTTATGTTCGCGCTACTTAATCCTGGCGATACCATACTCGGGATGGAGCTAGCGCAAGGTGGCCACCTGACCCACGGGTACAAGCTCAGCTTTTCTGGCCGCTTCTATCGGGCAGTGAACTACGGCGTGCATCCCCAAACCCACCTTTTGGACTACGAAGCCATACGCCAGGTGGCGCTCCAGGAAAAACCTAAGCTTATTATTTGTGGCGCCACGGCCTATCCGCGCACGATTGACTTTGCCGCCTTCCGCAAAATCGCCGACGAGGTTCACGCCTACCTCCTGGCCGACATCTCCCACATCTCAGGACTGGTAGTGGCCGGCGCCCATCCTTCCCCCGTACCTTACGCTGATGTGTTAATGACTACCACGCACAAGACTTTACGGGGCCCACGGGGAGCCATGATCCTGCTGCCGAGCGTTACCGACCGTCTCCATGATCTTCACCACCCAGAGAGCAAAAAGAACCTGGCCGAGCTTATTGACAGTGCTATTATCCCAGGGTTACAAGGTGGGCCACACAACCACCAAACCGCTGCCATTGCGGTAGCATTAAAAGAAGCGGCTCAGCAAGGCTTTGTTACCTACGGGCGAGCCATAGTAGCTAACGCCCAAGCCCTGGCCCAAGCGCTCAAAGCTCGCGGTCTTAAGCTCATAACCGGCGGTACGGATAATCACCTTATCCTAATGGATCTCACGCCGCAAAACCTTACCGGCAAGCAGGCTGAGGTACTGCTCGACAGTGTTGGCATTACTGTGAACAAGAACCTTATACCCTATGATGCCCGCTCGCCCTTCGACCCCTCGGGTATTCGCTTGGGCACACCAGCACTTACGAGCCGCGGCTTCACCACCACCGACATGGCCGAGGTGGGCAGCATCATAGCCGATATTCTTATGCGACCTAATGATGCTGAGACGCTCGCAACCACAAAGCAAGGCGTACGGCAACTTACCGAGCGACACCCGCTCTACCCAGAACTGTAAACTTGCAGACCATAGTCGGCTTGACCATTACCCTACTGGCCTAGGCCTTAAGCGCAGGGTATACTAAAAAAGAATATGCCTACCAACCTCAACCTTGATCCCAACGCCAACATCGGCAAGGGCCTGCTCCGTTGGACGTTTGTGGAATTTAGGCACCCCCACCGCTCCAAGCGCTGGTGGGTAACAGCCGGTATTATTACAGGCACTCTGGTGCTCTATGCCGTGTTCACAGCCAATTTCCTCTTTGCTCTAATCATCCTCGTTACCGCTGTTCTGCTCATGAACGAATACCGCCGCACACCGCGACATCTGGACTGTCATATTACCGCCAGCGGAGTGGCGGTGGGCAAAAAGTTCTGGCGCTATAATGAACTTTCCAACTACTGGATTGCCTACCACCCACCCGAGGTTACTAACCTCTACCTTCTGCCCAAGAACCCGCTGGACCCACGCGTTACCGTGCCGCTGGAGCATATGAACCCACTTACTGTCCGTCAGCTCCTGAACAAGTATGTGGAAGAAGACCTCACCCGCGAAGACGAACCGACTTCCGAAGCGTTAACCAGGTTCTTAAAGCTCTAGTCCTCTTGCCTTAAATTGAAACCTCCCCTATGATGGGGTGGCTCTAATTTGATTACCGTACCCTGCCCTCGTAGTTCAATGGATAGAATGCGAGCTTGCGGAGCTTGTGATGCAGGTTCGATTCCTGCCGGGGGCACCAGGATCGCTTATGACATCCACCCCGCCTCTTATGATAGGCGGGGTGGATTTTTGTACTGTACCAAGCGATAATGAATTCATGTTCGCTCTAACAAGCCCACTGGCAGATATAAAAGGCGTGGGCCCTACGCTTGCTAAGCGCTTGGCCAAGCTTAATCTCACTACCGTAGCGGACCTTTTGGATCACTATCCTTCGCGCTACGAGGACTTTTCCCGTTTCGCCCGCATAGCAGAACTTAAGGTGGGTGAGCGGGTTACCCTGCGAGGCAAAATCCAACTCATCACCAGCCGCCGCGCTTGGCGGCGTAAACTCAGCATTACCGAGGCGCTAGTGGGCGACGGCACTGGCACTATTAAAGCCGTATGGTTCAACCAGCCTTACCTAGCCCAAACCATTAAGCCTGGCAACGAAGTACTATTGGCTGGCATGCTCACGTCCACCAGCTACGGGCTGCAACTGGAACACCCCACTATAGAGCCAATTGAACAGGGGGGGCTACACACCGGCCGCCTGGTGCCGATTTACCCCGCTACCAGCCAGCTTACCCAGCGGTTTCTGCGCGCGCTGGTAGCTCGCGCGCTGCCGCTTACCAAAAACATTACGGACTGGCTGCCGTTAGAAGTTCGCAAGCCGGCTCAACTCCCCACCCTGAACACAGCGATCAACACTCTCCATTTCCCGCCCTCACGCGAACAGCTGCAAGCCGCCCGCCGCCGTGTTGCCTTTGATGAGCTCTTCCTTATCCACCTTAAAAGCATACAAGCCAAACGAACCCTGCATAAGAAGCAGGCACTGACCATTCCATTCAGCGAAGACACCAAACGGCTGGTAGCAGCGCTCCCTTGGGCGCTCACCAACGACCAACGGCAAGCCGCCTGGGAAATACTGAAAGATCTTGGTAAGGACCAGCCGATGTTCCGACTTCTACAGGGCGACGTAGGCTCAGGCAAAACCGTGGTGGCGGGCATTGCCTGTTTTAACTGCGTGCAAGCTGGTTACCAAGCCGCACTTTTGGCGCCCACGGAAATTCTGGCCGTACAACACTTCCGCACTTTATCCCAACTACTCGCGCCTTGGCCTATTACGCTGGCGCTCCTTACGCAAGGACAACACCGGCTGAATGGTGAAACTGGAGAGGTTTCTGCGGCAACTATCAAACGAAAGCTGGCGCAGGGGGAGGTGCACATGATAATCGGCACGCACGCCCTGCTGGAAAAATCAACTGCTTTTCAATCACTCGGCCTGGTGGTAGTGGACGAACAGCACCGTTTTGGTGTGGGGCACCGGCAGACGCTTATAAGCGGCCACCGTCCCACGCCGCACCTGCTCTCCATGACTGCCACACCTATCCCGCGCTCACTCGCACTCACCTTGTTTGGCGAGCTGGATGTTTCGGTACTACACCACCTACCACCCGGCAGGCAACCAGTTGCCACCCGCCTGATAGCACCTGCGGAACGCGAACAGGCTTATGAACTCATGCGCCAAGAGGTGGGCAAGGGTAACCGCGTCTTTATCGTCTGCCCGTTAATAGAGGAATCGGACACACTAGGGGTACGTGCGGCCACAGCCGAGCACGAACGTTTGGGGCGCGAGGTGTTCCCGCACCTTAAGCTTGGACTTTTACATGGCAAGCTTCCTGCGCGTGAAAAAGCACATATAATGGAAGATTTTACGCGCGGCGCCACTCCCATTTTAGTTTCCACCTCGGTAGTAGAGGTGGGTGTGGATGTGCCAGAAGCCACAGTAATGGCCATTGAGGGAGCGGAACGCTTTGGCGTAGCGCAGCTACACCAGTTCCGTGGCCGCGTGGGCCGCTCGGAACGGCCGAGCACCTGCTTACTTATGACGGAAAGCGCCAAGCCAAAGGGCCTGGAGCGGCTGCAAGCGCTGGTGAAATACTCTAATGGTTTTGAACTGGCGGAATTCGACCTTAGAACCCGCGGCCCAGGCGATCTGTTAGGGGAAACCCAGTCAGGCTTTCTAAGGCTCCGGTTCGCCGAACTTGCCAATGCCGAGCTTTTGAAAACTGTGCGCCAAGCCGGCGAAACATTAAGTAAACTCGACGCAACCCTTGCCCGCTGGCCAGCGCTGAAAGCCAAGATTAGCCAAGAAACTTTCCACCCAGAGTAATGGGGTTGACAAAATTATTCTTTAGGGTGATACTGGACTGACGTAAGAATTTTTTCTTTAACAATAGATAATAGATTTTAAAACCGGGGCCACTAACTGCCACTATTGCCTCCCGCGAGAGGGGTCTTATGGACGCTTCGGCAGCGTCTGTGGTTATTCCCCTGCACGGGAATGTGCTCCGGTTAATTTTAAACCGGTGCGGGCCGGAAATAAATAAACAACCAAAATCAGGAGGTGCCTATGGTCAGACTTGATAGTTCATAAATAACCTCAACACCATCGCTCTAAATAACCAATTTAAAATAACCAAAAAATATAGAAAGGTGTTGAGATGCCGAATAATTCCCTTCCCAAAAAATACCTACCAAAATCGAGTAGGGCAAAAGTAAAGACCATAACCATCGGGGTGGTCCAAACCAATACCAGGGGTGATACGACTGATATTATAATCCGTCCGGATAACTGGAGATTAATGAACGGTTTTCCGGGAAATATGTCAGATAAAAATAAGACGCTGCTAGAAGGAATCCTATACACGAGGGCTACAAGATTAAAAGGTAAGAATAGGAAAGCAAAGGGTAAAAAACCGAAACTTACTATTAGACACGAAGCAACGATAATAAATCTGGCAAAAATTGGATTCAAACTCCACCCAAATGAGGTTGATCAAAATCTACGTCGTATTAAAACTATACGACCTCTACTCATAAAATAATGTTCTAACCCACCAATTGTAAGGCTGATATCACGTACGAATATCAGCCTTCCTTTTTTATCCAAAAACGCCAAGGCTTATACTGCCAAGTACCGGCGTAAGGCACACCGATTCGCTTACCAGTTACTATCTTTTCACCCTTTCGCAACACCCCACGTTCAAACCACACGCCACGACTGGTTACAATATCTTGACCGTTCAAACGTTTACTAATCTTGAGCGCGCGGCACAACCGGCCTGGTCCGCTGATGACTTTTCCCTGGCGGGGGCTTATTACCTCTACCGACCTAATAAGAACAGCCGCCGGATACCCCTCCTCTTCCGTAACTACATTCAAGCAATGATACATACCATATACAAGGTACACGTATAAATAGCCCGGCGGGCCAAACATTACCTCGGTTCTGGGCGTGCGACCGCGTGAGGCATGGCTGGCTTTATCATTCGGCCCCACATAGGCCTCGGTTTCGGTAATGCGGGCACAGACCAAGCGGCTGCCTACTTTACGCATGAGGTAACACCCAAGAAGACCCCGCGCCACTTTTACCGTGGGACGATTAAAGAACCTGTGGCCTAAACGCCCAGGCATAGGCCTTAGTGCCGCAACCAATCTATAGCTTCGGCTACCGACCTCACCGGTACAAGTTCAAGGCCTACGGGCAACTTGGCTGTGGCTGGAAGATTAGGGACCAGAGCCTGCTTAAAGCCCAACCGATACGCCTCTTGTAGTCGTCGCTCCGCACCCACTACTGGGCGCACCTCACCACCCAAACCTACCTCGCCAAATACCACTAGGTCCTGGGGAAGTGTTTTTTTTAAAGCTGCGGAAGATACCGCTGCTGCCACCGCCAGATCCAGCGAGGGCTCTTTGCTTTTAAAACCTCCGGCCAGGTTAATGTACACATCACTAAAATTAAGCTTTACGCCAGCGCGCTCACTTAGCACTGCCAGCAAAACCTGTAAACGATTCGGGTCAAACCCGGTGGTGGCCCGTTTGGGATAAGCAAGCCTGGAATGGGTAACTAGCGCCTGTAGCTCAATGAGTAAACTGCGGGAGCCTTCTAGCACAGCTGTAATGCACGAGCCTGCGCCGTGATGGCGCTCGGCCAAAAACAGTTCGGAAGGATTTGTTACCTCAAGCAACCCTTGCTCGGCCATTTGGAAAACTCCTACTTCATCCGTTTGACCAAAGCGGTTCTTAAGTGCGCGCAAGAAGCGCAAGGGCTGGTGCGGACTGCCTTCCAAACTCAGTACCACGTCCACCAGGTGCTCTATGGTTTTGGGCCCGGCAGCGACGCCTTCTTTGGTAACATGGCCGATTATGATAATGGCGGCTTTGGTTTGCTTGGCTGCTTCAATAAGCTCTGCTACCACTGCTCTGGCTTGCGCAGGCGAACCAGCACCGCTCTCCAGCTCGGTATGAGACATAGTTTGCAAGCTATCCACCACTACGAGCCTAGGAGCTTGCTGGCGAATGGCCTGGGCCAGGGCCGCAGCGTCGCTCACGGTAGTGAAGGCAATTTTGTCACCCTTAAGTCCTAAGCGCTGTAAGCGCCCGGCCACCTGCTCGGCTGATTCTTCGCCCGAAGCGTAGAGCGCGGCCTGACCGCACACAGCCAGTAAAGCTAAAAGCAGCGTGGATTTGCCCACGCCCGGCTCACCGGTTAATAACATAACACTCCCTTGCGCCACACCACCGCCCAACACCCTGTCTACCTCACCAAAACCACTCGCAAAGCGTACTGCGTTAACGTTCGTAAAACTGCCCAGATTAACAGTCTCAGCTGCGACTGCACCAGACTTTGCCCGGGTTGTGGGAGTAACCGCCTGACCTTCGGTTCCAACTGTTCCAAACTTGCCGCACTGCGAGCAACGCCCCACCCACCGAGGCGTCTGGGCGTCACAGTTGGAGCAGGTGTAAACAACAGTAGAATGCGGCACAAGTGTCAATTACAACAAGACGATACCTTTGGCATTTCAAAATGCCAAGGTTCGCTGCACAGTTTACAAAATCCTTGATTACGCATTGTTTGCGCGAGTAATTTCATGCTCGAATTTTCTCCACAAGCTGAACGATTTTTCTTACACCAGGTCCATTCTACTGGCACGGTATTACCAACAACTGGCCAGACGTCAACTGCCGAGCCGGATGTGTGTGGACAAGCATTTGGTCCATTCTTCATCAAACATGTCGGGGGACTGCACTGACTCGAACTAGTGGCGCCAGCCGGACAATTTTTGTTAATCAGAGACTGTTGTTCGGTTGGTGCCCTATAACCAGATGCGACTTTTAACTTTACGCCTTGCTGTTTTAACTCAATTGCCACCAATCTAAGGGCTAGGGCTGCGTTTACATTAGTTTGCTCTCCGCCGGGATTTACTATATTTTCACCAGAAATCGACGTGAGGCCTGTGCTACCAGCGAGTGGCGTAATATCTTCACCACTTTCGTCTTCATATAAATTAAGCTCTATGCACGCTATTGGTGTAATAGCTTCAAGAGGTTTCAAGCTAACCAAAGCCGGATTAATTAATGAGAGTAGGGTATAGGAGATGAGTGCTATAACCACACCGGTTATGGCGCCGATGATGGTCTCATTGGCGCTCTTAACGCGCTCTGGACTACCTGCTGCCATAATACGCTTAAAACCACCCCACATAATCATAACAACAGCAATAACAGCCAGGGCGGCTACGAAGAACCTATAGAATACAGCGAAGTACTCGGCCGCTGTACTTGGTGTTACCGTAACGCCTTCACCTTCACGTACAGTAATTTCTTTACCACCAAGAGTTATAGAACCAGGTATGGTCACTTGAGGTACAAATTTTACATCCTCCTTTTCTTTACATTGGTCCGCAAGCAATCCGGCTTCCTCTTCTTCTGCCTTAATATCAACCTTAGTAGCATCTGGTACGGTCGTCACCGGGCTAACCACTGATCCAAAAGCAACACATCTATACTCAGTTACGCTATTAACGACGCGTTTGCAACACCCACTACTAGTATCGCTGTTATTACCGTTACCAAGATTTTCGTATGCCCCTGGACACAAAACATTACTACCCTCAACACCACAAGTGTTATCCCTTGGATCATTTTCATCGTTCAAATTATATTCAACCCCAGGAATGCCAACAACGGGCGTATAATCAGCGCCCCATGTCTTTTTGCAGGCATCAAACAGGGGATCAGCCTTAACCGGCAGGGAGATGAAAAATGAAGCCACTACCCCAATAATGTATAAAAACATTTTACCTTGGTTCTTCATAGTAACTATTGGCACTTTACCATATATTTATATTCGAAGATAAGCGGCATTACTCAACCAACGATCTAAGTTGATCCTCGGTCAAAACACCACTCACCGCCTGCCCATTAATAACAAAGAACGGCGTACCGTCCACGCCTATAGCGGTGCCCTCAGCTAGGTTACGCTCTATGAGCGGCAACGTTTCATGGCTGGAAAGACAGCGGCTAAAGTTATCAAAATCCAAGCCTAACTCGCCTGCCAGGCTAAGGTAGGTGGTGGAGTTCAAACTGTCCTGCTTGGAAAACAGCGCGTCGTGGTATTCCCAAAATTTACCCTGCCGCTGAGCACACTGGGCAGCTTCGGCCGCGGCTTGGGCCTGGGAGTGCGAAGGGAGCGGGAAATCTTTCCAAACCAATTTGAGCTTACCGCCGCTTTGGCTGATAACTTTCTCTACTGTAACAGCTGTTTCCGCGCAGTACGGACACTCAAAATCACCAAATTCAACTACTGTTACACTCGCTCCAGTTTCGCCGCGCACCGGGTCGGTCGGAAAAATGCTTACCTGCCCGGGCAGTTTAGTTACAGGCAGGGAAGTTACTGGTGGCGTCTGGCTAACTAGCTGGCGTGGCAAACGAGCGGCCGTGTTCCACACTGCGGCCGCCAACACTAAAACAATAGCCACAAACAGCCAAGCAATCGGGTTGCGGAACATTACTTTAGAATCATGAATTAAGAATCAAGAATTGAAGATTGAGGATTAAGAAACTGAATTACACCCATGATTCTCTATTCTTAATTCTTTATTCCACCCTACGGCTTAAGCTGCACGCTTCGCAACTGCCCAGTAGCGGCGTCAGTAAAGTAGAGGTACCGACCATCGGCGGAAACGGTCATAGTAGAGATAGAAATTCCTTGACCCTGCTCATTCAGCGGTTGTGCCACAAGCGCGGTGCCGCCGGTAGCCAGGTCAACCCGCCAAATAGCATCCGGCAAGCCTTGGGCTAGAGCACGTGTGAACCCTGCACCCTCAGGTAACCCTTGGGGTACAGCACAGTAAGCCGCTCCGCTATTGAAAGTGCACTTATCCGCCCAGGTATTAAGCCCTAAGGCTTGCTTGTTCTGCCCCACCCGGTCGGTCGTGGCATCAACCAGGTAAAGCATAGGCTGATAATTCGTGGCGTCGCT
>JAUYKG010000020.1 GCA_030700105.1 Candidatus Veblenbacteria bacterium | reverse complement strand
GAATCAATGCTGAATTCAACCTCTATACTATCATCCATATACCCCGTGGCTCTCAATGTCGCCACGAGCGTATAGGTTCCAGGTTCGAAGTCAATCAGTAGCAGTTCCCTAGTCGTTTGTACCCACCAGAGGAACGGTACTGAATATGACCAGTCACCGGGGATTAAATTGACGTTACTCTCCCAGTCGTAGACAATCTCGCCGCTCGAATTACGTAAGCGCAGGCTGACAGTATGGGGTATAGTGTCGTTGGAGTTCACGATGGCTTTGGTTGTGCCGGCAAATGTCCACGGCCATGTATTCCAATTTTGGATACGGTCCGTAACTGTAACCATAATAGTGTCCAGAGCAGCATAAGCCGCCCTGTCCGTACAGCATCGCCTAACTCGCCAGAAGTCAGGCTGGTTTTCCTCACAATTAGCGAGGTTATCGATTGGAGAAGATTCAATCACGACCACACTCTCCTGTGGGAAGATTGTGGCACACAGAAAAACGAACCACAGAATTATTAAAGTTCTCATATTATCCTCTTTACTTTATGTTTGTTGTTTTGTTTATGTATTACGCTAACTTAGTAGTACTGTCAACATTTTAGAAGGATATTTTGCTAACCTAAAGCAAAGCCCCCGGTTTTGAGACCGGGGGCTTTCACGTTCTTGCCCATACTCGCCAGTAAGCCGAATTCTGTTCCGCCAGAGGCGGAGGCGATTATCTATCTAGGTCCTGCTTCGCAGCAGGACTCGAGCTACCAACCCGTCCGCTTGAGCGGACCTACTTGGTATTGCACCGGGTAGAGTTTGCCTAGCCTTGGGTGTTACCACCCGAGCTGGTGGGCTCTTACCCCACCGTTTCACCCCTTATCCGCCCCTGTGGCGGACGGGACTGTTCTCTGTTGTACTTGTCCTGCGTGCCGATTACTCGACACAACGGCTCCCGTTAGGAGCTACCCTTCCCGAAAAGTCGGGAACGCTATATGGTGTTCGGACTTTCCTCCCCGTAAGCGCGAGCTTGCGCCGCGCCACGCGGCAATCGTCTTGGTTTTGTATGAGCGGGATGTACTATAGCATCGGCCTCGCTGTCTGTCAACCATCTGCGCTATACTATAGTCTGGGTAAATTATGAAACGATCGCAGCTTTTCCTTTCTACGTTGGCCCTGCCATTCGATTATCTTATGCTGGTGGCAGCCGGATTGCTTGCCTACCAACTTCGTTTTGAGTCGTTCATTCGTGCCAGCCTGCCGGTGAGGTTCGATCTTCCTTTGTACGAGTACCTTCCCACGCTGCTAATAACGGCGCTCGCCTGGTTGGTGCTCTTTGCACTCGTCGGTCTTTACAGCTTACGTGGGCAACTTAAGCTTTCCCAGGAAATTGGGCGGGTGTTCGTAGGTTGTACAGCTGGCCTGGCACTCATTGTAGTGTTGTTCTTTTTTAATCCTAGCCTGTTTAGTTCGCGCTTCATTGTGCTCGTCGGTTGGGGACTCGCTCTCGCCTTGGTGAGTGTTGGGCGGCTGAGCATACGTTTTTGTCGTGCTCTGCTATACCGTCGTGGTATTGGCGTGAGCCGTTTGCTGGTTGTAGGTGATGACGCAACCTCACGCATGCTCGAGCAGCTTTTTACACAGTACCCGAGCTATGGTTTTGTGGCGGTGCGGCGTGTTGTACCACAAGGGCTTGATCTTGATGAGCATACTCAAGGAGTGGATGAGGTACTGCTGGGGGATCCCGCGCTACCGCGCGAGGTGAGCCTGCGGGTTTTGGACTACTGTGTGGCCCATCACCTTGGCTTTAAGTACGCGGCCGATATGTTTGAAGCGCAATCCCATAACGTAGTGAGCCACACCTTGGCTGGCGTGCCGATCATAGAAATCAAACGTACGCCGCTGGATGGGTGGGGACGGGTTTTAAAACGCTTGGTTGATATAATCGCAGCCCTCATTTTGCTAATTGTACTCTCACCGTTATTCGTATTACTGGCACTAGTAATTATGTTTGATTCCGGTTGGCCTGTGGTGGTGGCGCTGGAACGTGTAGGGGAGAGCGCGAACCGCTTTCGTTTATTTAAATTGCGCTCCATGGTTCACGGCGCGGACAAACTTAAGGCGGATCTATTGGCTTACAACGAACGTGCCGACGGTCCGCTGTTCAAGATGACTCATGACCCCCGGATTACCCGCTGGGGAGGTTTTCTGCGACGTACCTCGCTGGACGAGCTACCTCAGCTTTGGAACGTTTTGCGCGGCGAAATGTCATTGGTGGGCCCCCGCCCACACGAACCGGGTGAAGTGGCAAATTATCAGCTGCACCACCGTAAACTTTTGAACATTAAACCCGGTATTACGGGATTGGCGCAGGTATCGGGCAGGTCGCGCCTGAGCTTTGTGGAGGAAGCTAAGCTTGATACGTTCTATGTGGAGAATTGGTCTTTGTGGCAGGATTTTGTTATTCTCATTAAAACCATCGTGGTGGTATTCCAACGCCGCGCAGCGGTTTAATTGTCATCTCTATGAAGGTTGCACTAGCACATGATCACCTAAACCAGTTCGGCGGCGCTGAGCGCGTGTTAAGCGAGTTTAAGCGTCTTTACCCGGCGGCCCCGGTATACACCCTGCTCTACGATGAGCGAGCGGTGGGCCAGTACTTTGCGCAGTGGGATATCCGCTCCTCGTTTTTGGCTCGCTTGCCGGGTGGTGCGCACTGGTTTAAGTGGTATGTTTGGCTCATGCCTACGGCCGTGGAGCAGTTCGATTTCTCCAACTACGACCTGGTGGTAACATCGGCCTCAGCCCTTATTAAGGGTGTGGTGGTAAAACCCGAAACCACGAATGTGTGTTACTGTCACACCCCCACCCGTTACCTTTGGAGCGATACTCACCAGTACGCTTCGGACCTGCCCCAACCCCGGCTTATTAAAAAATTGTTGCCACTCGTGCTCACGTACCTTAGGCAGTGGGATTACCTGGCGGCGCAACGTGTGGACCACTTTGTGGCCAATTCTCACTTTGTGGCCAAACGTATTCAGAAGTACTACCGACGCGAGGCAACGGTGATCTACCCACCAGTCGATACGGCGCTGGCGCCTGGGATAGCAGAACCGGAGGATTATTACCTGGTAGTATCTAGATTGCGGCCGTACAAACGGGTGGACCTTGCCATTCGCGCCTTTAACAAGCTTGGCATTCCATTAAAGATCATTGGCACTGGTGAGCAAGAGGAGGAGTTAAGGGCCTTAGCCAAACCTCATATTGAATTCCTGGGGCAGGTGTCTGACGAGGAAAAAGGCCGCTGGCTGTCACATTGCCGCGCGCTCATTCATCCACAGGAAGAAGATTTTGGTATTACCGCCGTGGAGGCCATGGCAGCCGGTCGACCGGTGATAGCTTATCGCGCGGGCGGAGCCATAGAAACCATTGAGGAGGGTGTGAGTGGAAGTTTCTTCACCGAACAGAGCTGGGAAGCTCTGGCCGATGCCGTTATTCGGTTCCGCTACCAACAGTTCGATCCTGAGACTATACGGCAACGTGCGCAAAAATTCTCGGTGCAGCATTTTGTGGAAGCCTGGCAATCAAACTTGGATAAAATTCTCAACAGTCGCTAGCCTATGCGACTCGGTGTTGATATCCGTTGTCTACAAGACCGGTGGCGTACGGGGGTGGGGGAGTACGTTTGGCAGACACTCAAAGTGCTTTCCACCGACCCCAGCCTACACCTGCGTGGTTTTGCCAATGCCGCTGGTCGTATCGACCTACCCCCTGGTTTGGAGCGGGTAGTGGAAATTCACCGTTCGCGGGTGCCAAATAAATTCATGAACCTTAAACAGTTCTGGCGCCTGGGCCAACCCATAGACGAACTAGCCAGGGCCAGGAGCGAGCCGCTGGATATTTTTTGGCTGCCTAATCCGGGTTTCGCGTTCTTGAGCGGCCGTCGCCCCGCGGTGTTAACCGTGCATGATCTCGCCTTTATGCACTTCCCCGAGCTGTTTCCGCACCGTGGTAGGTTGTGGTACTTTCCTGCCGTAAAACGCTTGCTCACTCAAGGCTTGCCACCAAGGTCACTGGTAGCGGCGGTTTCCCAGCACACAGCCGACGATGTGGCTCATTGTTTCCCAGTTTTGCGGGAGAGGATTCGGGTTGTTCCACCTGGCCTTGATGCGCGCTATTTAGAGGCACCAACAGCCGAAGCCTGTGGGCAGGTGCGGCAGCGCTATGGCCTGCCGGCGCAGTATCTACTCTCCTTAGGAACCGTTGAGCCGCGTAAGAACTACGCGCTCTTGGTGGCGGCTTATGAGGAGATAGTGCGGCAAAATAAAAACTACCCGTACGATCTGGTGATCGCCGGGGCCTGGGGCTGGCGCACTGCTTCGCTCCGTAGGCTTTTAGCACGACTAACAAGCCGTGGACGTATTCACTTCATTGGGTATGTGCCGGACGAGGACAAGCCCGCGCTCTACGCTCAGGCTAAGCTCTTTCTTTATCCCTCCCTCTATGAAGGTATTGGGTTGCCACCATTAGAAGCAATGGCCGCCGGCGTGCCGGTAGTGGCCAGCCAGAGCTCATCGCTACCTGAAGTGGTAGGGGAGAGTGGCATCCTACTCTCGCCTTATCAGCCCGAGGTTTGGGCTCACACGATAAGCTGGTTAAGCGGCGATTCCATGGCACAGCAGCAACTAGTGGAACGTGGCCGGGCGCGAGCCAAACTATTCTCGTGGGTGAATACCGCTACCGCTTATCAAACCTTATTCCGTGAGCTTACCACATGAGAATACTACTGGACGCCCGTTTATACGGTTTACAGCATCGCGGTTTGGGCCGCTACCTCATGGAGCTGGTGCGCAATTTGTTAGCTTTAGCGCAGAGAGATGAGTTCATTTTCCTAGTTGCGCCCCAGGCGGTTAAAGAGTTCCCCCCCTTGCCCACCTTTGTTAGCCTCAGAGAGGCTCCTTGGCGTGTTTACAGCCTGGCTGAGCAGGTTAAGCTACCCCGTTTGATAGCACAGCTCAGGCCTGATCTGGTCCACTTCCCCCACTTCAGCGCTCCGTTTTTTTGCCCCGTTCCTTTTGTTGTTACGGTGCATGACCTCATACTTCACCATGCCCCAACAGAACGTTCCACTACCTTACCCACGCCGCTTTACTGGCTTAAGGTGGCAGCGTATCACCGACTCATGCGGCGATTATTGCAGCAGGCCCGGGCGGTTATGACGGTGAGTCAGGCGGTGGCGGCGGATCTTAACCATTACTACCCGTTTGTAAGTAACAAGCTGCGCGTGATACCTCTGGCTCCCTCGCCCCTACCGCCGGCTTCTCAGTACCAAAGTCCCCACCCTTACTTTTTGATGGTGGGTGCGTTCTACCCGCACAAGAACGTGGAGCGTGCTGTAGTGGCAGTGGCGGCGCTCAGACAAAAACAGCCCCAGGTTGAGCTATGGTTAGTTGGCAAGGTAGACGCGTTTGGCTTGCGCTTGCAGAACTGGGTACATGAGCAAGGTTGGAGTAACTGGGTACGTTTTTGGGGCAGTGTGTCTGATGTAGAGCTCGCTGCGCTACTCCGTGGCAGTACCGGGTACTTATTACCCTCTCTTCATGAGGGTTTTGGTTTGGGCGCACTGGACGCACTGGCCGTTGGCGTGCCAGTGGTGGCGGCTGATATTCCAGTTCTGCGGGAAGTGCTTGGGCCAGCCGCGCTCTACGCCGACCCTTACCATACTCAGGCCATAGCCGACCAGCTTTTAAGACTGGCAACACATCCAGAGCTCCGCATTGAATTAACGAGCCAAGCCAAACACTGGCTCGAGCGTTATTCTTGGGCACGTACCGGAGCACAAACACTGGCGCTCTACCATGAGATTAATTGAAAGAGTGGACGAATTTTCCTATACTGAAGAACATATGGCGATAGAGAGCATTAAGCGTACGCGGGGGAGTACTTCTCGCGCTAGTTCAAAGAAGGCACTCTGGCCCTGGTGGCAGCTCATCATAGGCCGGGGCGGTACCTCGTTAGTGGGGCGAAATCGGGCTCAGCTCTCGCGACACGTGGTGAACTTACGTGCACCCGTAAGTGAAGGTACACACCGTCGCTTACCCGTACCCCAGCCGGTAGCTTCGCGAGAAGAAGCGGTGCTGAATTTTATTCAGGCGGCGCTGCCTTGGCACTACTCCTTAAGTGGTTTAGTTCAAACCGTTTGTGCCAACCAACCAGTCTGGCGTGATCTCAGTTTGGTATTTTTGCTTGAGGTGGTAGCCGCCGTAGCTGATGTGGTATGGGTGCCCTCAGTAACTTTATTTTTCCGGCTCCATGATGAGACTAAGGTACTGGTCCGGTCGGTGTGGGTTGATGTTAAGTATTTCGTCGCTGCAGTGGCGTGGGTATTCTCCTGGCCCTGGCACGCCTTAGGTAGTAATCGTCCTCCGAGACAGGCAAAGCAACGGACAAGCCTTTCTCCTAGGTTTCGGTCGGCGCAGGTAGCTGTTTTTTTGCTCTTAGCCCTGCTTGTTACTGTGCCGCTTAAAGGAATTGCCACCTGGCAGGAGTGGTCGGCCCGCGGTGACGAGGTGGTAAGCCTGGCCAGTTCGGGTTTGCACGGGCTTGAAAACGCTGGGAGCCTCATTGCTCAAGGTGACGTCGGCTTAGCCCAAGAACAGCTTACGCAGGCAGCTCTCACCTTCGACCAGGCACTTGCCGTAGTGCAGGGCTTGGGAGATGAACTCTCGGGTCTCTTGGGTAAATTGCCACTAGCCTCGGATAAACTGGATACCGCGCGTAGTTTACTCTCGGCTAGTCAGGAGATCACCCAAGCTGCCGGCATTGCGGCTACGGCGCTTACTAGTCCATGGGGAGCTTCCAGCACCGAACCCTTTCAGCTGGGAGCGAGCCTTGAACGCTTAAACTTGGCCGCTACTGAGCTTAAGCCCCACCTGACAGCTGCTATTATGTACCTTAATGAGGCAAATGAGGCTTCGTTGCCGGCTGAGATCGCCCAACGTCTAGGTGAGGTAAAGGCAGAACTTAAAGGCTTAGAGCAAAGCCTAGCTTCTGTTTTGGCCCTGCCAGACTTGCTACAACAGTTGCTGGTGGTTGACAACCCGCGTACCTATGTAGTCCTGTTTCAGAACTCGACTGAGCTTAGGCCAACCGGCGGCTTTGCGGGTAGCTTGGCACTTATCGAGGTGGCTAGTGGTGAGGTACGTTCAGTTACCATACCGGGCGGTGGCCCCTACGACTACCAAGGCTCTCTGACACGGCTAGTGCGGCCACCTGAGCCCTTACGCTTGGTACGGGGCACTTGGCAGCTCCAGGATGCCAACTGGTTCTTTGATTTTCCCACCTCAGCGCGGAAAGTACTGTGGTTCCTGGCTGAAGCTGGTGGACCAGAGGCGGACGGCGTAATCGCACTTACCTCTGATTTGGTGATTGCCCTTTTGCGGCTAACGGGCCCGGTTGAACTGCCACTCTACGACAAGGTCCTCACAGCTGATAATTTTATGCGCGAAACACAGGCGGCAGTTGAAATTGAGTACGACCGTGAGACAAACCGTCCCAAACAATTTATCGCCGATCTTGCTCCAACGCTCTTCACACGCTTACTCGAGCTTGATAGCACCGGCTTGGTTAAGCTGACTGCTTTAGTAGAAGAGAGTTTACATCAGCGCGCCATCCAGCTGTACGCCACAGATCCCGAACTCCAAGCTACCTTTACCTCGCAAGGTTGGGCCGGTGAGGTGGCGCCGTCCGATCTTGATTACCTAGCGATAGTTCGCACTAATATCGGGGGCGGTAAAACGGACGGCGTAACGCGAGAGGCTATCCGCCATCAGGTGGAGCTTTCTTCCACCGGTGATATACTCGTGCACCTAAGCCTGACGAGGTCCCACACTGGCGACCCGCGTGATACCTTTGCGGGGCGACCCAACGTAACCTACCTGCGTTTTTATGTGCCACCCGGCGCCGTACTATTGGGGACCGAAGGGTTCACGCCCCCGCCTTCAAACTACTACCGCGCTGTACCCTCGGGCGCTGAATTTGATACCGATCTGGCCTCGGTTGAGCAAGAGCGCGGTTGGGACACCGCTTCGGGCACACGGGTAACCGAGGAGTATAACAAGACCGTTTTTGGCAACTGGCTCAGCCTGGTGCCAGGCGAAACCAAGACCGTCCGCCTATCATACCAACTCCCTTACAAGCTAGAGCCTGGTGCTACTTGGCAGGATTTACGGCGTTACTCAATTTTGTTTCAGCGCCAGGCAGGCGTGCCCGCGGTAGACTTTAGCTCTGAATTCAGCTGGCCGGATGGTTTCCGGGTACGCTGGCAGCAGGGCACTGAGCCGCTCCTCTTAAGTCCGAACAGGCTTGAGCTGAGGAGTGATTGGCAGACTGATGAGTACTACGGAATTATTTTAGAAAAGCTTTAGATGCTAAGAATCTGTCTCGCCCGGCCAGTATGGGGCTTGTATAAACATTTGTTCAAGGCTTGACAAGTATGAACTTTTGTGATAGTCTAACTCTTGTTCCTAAGAGCTCCGTCTGGTTGGAGGATATTTAGAGAATGACCTGGGGGACTGTACGATCATGCCATAGGTGTGTGAGTTGTACACCCCTCATGCTTGGATACCAGTATTTTGGTCACTTCAAGCCTTCTCACCTCCAGCCACATGGAGCTCTTTCCTTATGCTGAAGCGTCGTAACCTGCGCTTGAACATATCTCATGTTACCCAGTAGTTGGCTTAATCAGCGCACCCAGAACGTAGTCAGCCGCAGTGCGGTTATCATTGGGGTACTGTCAGTGTTGTCCCGCCTCATAGGTGTGTTACGGGATAGGCTACTGGCCTCCACCTTTGGTGCCGGCACCGTACTTGATGCCTACTACGCCGCCTTTAAGGTACCTGATTTTATTTTTAATACCTTTGTGCTGGGGGCCCTGGCCTCGGCCCTTATCCCGGTGTTCGTACACTACCGGGAGAGCGAGGGCCGGACCCAGGCTTTTGCTCTGGCGGCGCGCGTGCTCAACGTACTTGCGATTTTTTTGGCGGTCTGTGCCGGCCTGGGTGCGCTGGGCGCTCCCTGGCTCGTCAGCCTAGTTGCGCCCGGCTTTGATGCGGCTTCGCGCGTGCTCACCATCGAGCTCACCCGCGTGATGCTTATAACGGTGGTGGTGTTCGGAGTCTCAAACGTACTGAGTAGCGTGTTACAGGCCGAGCAGCGTTTTGTGGCTTTCGGTGTTGCCCCAGTGTTCTACAACTTGGGCATTATAGCTGGTTTGTTCTGGTTCGTGCCTCACCTGGGCGCGGCCGGACTTGGTTGGGGCGTGGTGCTCGGTAGCGTGCTGCACTTTCTGGTGCAATTACCCGCGGTAGTGCGAGTGGGCTTTCGTTGGCGCCCGTGGTGGTCCGGAACACACGAGGGGGTACGACAGGTGGTTAGGCTCTTGGCTCCCAGGACTCTCGGGCTTATCGCCAGCCAGATCAACCAAGTTATTACCATAAGCTTTGTTTCGCACCTGGCAGTAGGCAGCCTAGCGGCTTTTAGTCTGGCCTCCAACCTGCATAGCTTTCCTATAAACGTTTTTGGGGTTTCTCTGGCAGTGGCGGTTTTTCCGTTGCTCTCCCAAGCTGTGAGTGGCCAGCAGCAGGATGAATTCATTCGCTATTTCAGTCACAATGTGCGCCGTGTGCTGTTCTATGTGCTGCCGCTCTCGGTGCTGTTCTTGGTCTTGCGGGCGCAGCTTGTGCGCGTGGTTTTGGGTAGCGGTGCTTTCGACTGGAACGATACCATTCGTACTGCCCAGGTGTTAGGATTCCTAGCTTTAGCCATCGTGGCCGATAGTGTACTGCCGCTGGTGGCTCGGGCTTTTTATGCGCTCAAGGACACAAGGACACCGGCCATGGCCGCCGGGCTGAGTATTATAGTTAACCTCCTACTGCTTTATACTTTGCGCCCTTTTGGGCTCGCTGGAGTAGGGGTGGCTTACGTATGCTCAAGTGTTACCAACGTGGTGGTACTTACTGCGTTGTTGGGTAAACGTATCGGTGACTTGGGTTCAGCTTGGGTTGTGAGCGGTACGTGGCGTATGGCTTTGGGGAGTTTGGCGGCGGCGGCCTCAGCCTACGGTACGCTGCAGCTCGTGGCGCCTCAGGTGGATATGGATACCTTCCTTGGGGTCGCCACTCAGGGTGGCTTAGCCGGCCTGGCGGGCTGTCTAAGCTACTTGGTGGTAAGTCTGACGCTTAAACTGCCTGAGGTGGCTTGGGCGGAACGTTGGTTGTTGGCGGCCTGGCGCGTCGTAACTGCGAGTAGCAAGGGTGAGGCTCGGTCCGGGAGGTAAGCTATGGCTATTGAGGTACGTAATTTCTGCATCATTGCCCATATTGACCATGGTAAGTCCACCTTGGCCGATCGCTTCTTAGAACTTACCGGCACGGTTTCCAAGCGCGTTATGCAAGCGCAATTTTTGGATCAGATGGACCTGGAGCGTGAGCGCGGCATTACCATTAAGCTTCAGCCGGTTACCATGAACTGGCGAGGCTACCAGCTGAATTTGATCGACACTCCCGGCCACGTTGATTTTAGCTACGAAGTGTCGCGCTCCCTAGCCTGCGTGGAGGGAGCCATACTTTTGGTTGACGCTACCCAGGGCGTACAGGCACAAACTATCGCCAATCTGGAACTGGCTCAGGCGGCTGGGCTCGTAATAGTGCCGGTCGTGAACAAGATAGACCTGCCCGCGGCCGACCCCACAGCTGCAGCCGAGGAGCTTGGCCAGCTTTTAGGTGTAGCACCCGCGGAGGTGCTACACATTTCCGCCAAGTCAGGGGCTGGCGTAGCGACGGTACTGGAGGCTGTCATAACACATGTGCCCGGCCCTAGTACAGGGGAATTGCTAAGTGCTCGAGCGCTCATTTTTGATTCACACTATGATGATTACCGCGGCGTTGTGGCAGCGGTGCGTGTACGGGATGGCACACTCAAGGCGGGACAAGCTTACCAGCTCCTTGGCACTAGAGCCTCGGGCACCTTGCTGGAAGTTGGTCGCTTTAGCCCTAAACTTGTGCCAACGGAGAATCTTACAGCCGGCGCGATTGGGTACATGGTTACGGGTTTAAAAGATATACGCCAGGTGCGGGTAGGGGACACCCTGGCAGCTGCCAAGGCTACTTCCATCGCCCTGCCTGGCTACCGCGAGGTACGGCCTATGGTATTTGCCGGTTTTTACCCGGCAGCTGGCCAGGAGATCGAAAGTTTGCGCGAGGCGCTTATGAAATTAAGCCTCAACGACGCGAGTTTGGTCTACGAGGGTGAACATTCGCCGGCTTTAGGCTACGGGTTCCGCTGTGGTTTCCTTGGTCTTTTGCACCTTGATATAACAAGAGAGCGCTTACGCCGGGAGTATAGCCTGGAGGTAACTATTACCACTCCTTCGGTAGCACACGAAGTAGAACTTAAGAACGGTGAGGTTAAGATTATACACGGCGCGCTTGAGCTGCCCACGCCAGATAGAGTGGCTGAAGTACGCGAGCCGATCGTACGGGTGGATATCGTAACGCCCTCTCGCTACCTGGGAGCGCTCATGACCGCGGCGCAGGATTTCCGCGGCACCTACCAGACCACTGACTACTTGGGTGTTTCCGCCGCAGATCGCCGCGCCATTCTGCGCTATGAGCTACCCCTAAATGCCATTTTGGTGGATTTTTATGACCGGTTAAAAAGTGCCAGTTCCGGCTACGCCTCCTTGAGTTACAATTTTTTAGGTTACCGGCCCTGTGCCGTGCGGCGTCTTGATGTGTTAGTGGCAGACGAGCCAGTGGAAGCTCTCTCTACCATAGTGTACGCAGATGAAGCCACCCGCCGGGCCCGCAGCGTGGTAACTAAGCTCAAGGGTTTGTTGCCCCGCCAAATGTTCGAGGTTAAAATCCAAGCGGCTATAGGTGGAAAAATCCTCGCCGCCGAGCGCTTACCCGCTATGCGCAAGGACGTTACGGCCAAGCTTTATGGTGGCGACGTTACAAGAAAGCGCAAGCTTTTGGATAAACAAAAAGCCGGCAAAAAACGCATGCGCTTATCTGGCCGAGTGGATATACCATCCGAGGCTTACCTGGCACTCGTGAGTCGGCAGGACTAAGGCACGGCTAGTTTATCAGGGCTGGTGCGACAGTGAGTAGCACCATAGTGGCGGTAACAATGATAGTGAGAATGATCCAGACTATCTTATGGCGAGAGCGCTTGGACATATACGTTCATACTCTAGCAAAATCGGCCAGGAGTGTGAAGCCTGTGGTATACTTTTAGATGTATGAAGGCGTCGAAGTTTTGGGCCACTACCACCTCTAAGTTCTTTTTAACCATCGCACTATTGGCGCTGGCGGGTGTGGCTTGGGGTGTTATTATGAGCGCCATAAAACGAGCAGAAATTGCGCGTGAGGTACAGACGCTCCAGCAGGAGATCCGCGAACACCAAACCAAGAACGATAAGCTGGAGCAGTTCATTCAATACTTAAACACCCCGGAGTACCAAGAGCGTGAGGCACGGCTGCGCCTCGGGCTGCAAAAGCCTGGTGAACACGTGGTGGTAATTCCAGGGCAAGGCGATGGCACGAAAGCCGCGGACGCTACGGCGGCGCAGGTTGCCGGGGGCTCCAACTGGCGGCTTTGGCTGAACTACTTTTTTAAGCCTAACTAACCATGGTCCAACCTAAAACCCAGGCACGACCTCTCAAGAACGCTGACGGTAAAAAAGAATCCTTGTACCAGTCTCGTTTGGCCGAGGAAGCAGCCGCACTGGCTGCCGCATCCAAGGTTGAGGCGCCGCCGGACGATATGTCAAGTAAGTTTAAACAGTGGCGTCAAGAAATGCTGGAGGCAATTAGCGACCCTCCCGTTGCCCCTGCCGCGGAGCCAATGCCGGCGACCATAGCTGATGTTGCCGGCCAGCCACAATTGCGTGAACGTTTACGGCGCAAAAAATCGAAGCGCCGACTGCTGGTAGCCGTGCCGTTCCTGGCGGCGTGTTTGTACGCCGGTTTTTACCTGTTGCGCTTGGACGCCGTAGTGCCCCAGATTGCTGCCCGTTTGCCTTGGCCGGCCGCCTACGTTGCAGGAGACTTTATTTGGCTGGATGAACTTAAGCAAGAGAGCGCCCTGGTGAAGGAACTTAATCCAACAGCCGACAGCGAGGCGCTGGCGCTCCAGCACTTGGTGGAGGTTAAGCTGGTTGACAAACGGTTTAAGGAGTACCAACTAACATTACCAACTGGAGCTCTGCAAGAAGAGCTTAACCGACTCGCTCGTAATTTTGGTTCAGCCGATGCTTTTCAGGCCTACCTCCAGGCCACCTACGGCCTGGAGGTTAAGAATTTTTCTCAGCGGGTACTGCTGCCGTTACTTAAGCGGGTAATGTTACAACAGTACCTCAACAACGACCCCCGGGCTGCGGCGGATGCGGAGGCTAAGGGCCGAGGGTTACGTGAACGGATTGAAAAAAAAGAACTTAGTTTTGAGCAGGCAGCGGAGCAAGCCAGCGACGATCCTCTTAGTGCCAGTCAAGGCGGCAGCTTGGGTTGGTTTACCTGGGGTACTATGGTACCTGAATTTGAATTAGCCCTAAGGAGCCTAGAGCTAGGGGAGATTAGCCAACCCGTGCGGACGGATTTCGGTTATCACCTCATTCGTTTGGACGAGGTGGATGGCAAGATACCCACGAAGAGTGAAGAGTTGAGCGAGCTTGGCACCGTACGAGCCTCGCACATACTGTTTAAGGTGGTGGATTTCGAGCCCTGGTTACAAGCCCAAAAGCTGAGCGCGCGTAAGATTTATCTGGTCCCGCTTAAGAACAGTTAAACACACAACGTGCCCGGCGCAGTTAGGGCCGAACACGTTGGTGAATAGATAACCTGGAGCCGAAGGTGGGAATCGAACCCACGACCTACGCGTTACGAATGCGTTGCTCTACCAGCTGAGCTACTTCGGCAATGGAGCGGGTGAGCGGAATCGAACCGCCGTCTTTAGCTTGGGAAGCTAACATACTACCATTGTACTACACCCGCCAGGGTACTCTAGGCGATGCTTAGTATAGCGACCAGGCTAGCCGGGAGCAAGGGGGAAGCCCCCAGTGTAGTATTCTGGATTCTGGGGTGACTATGGTATAGTACTATGGTAACTATGGCACTCATAGAGTTCCGTAACATTTCTAAGCGTTACCCCGGGCAGGTAGCGGCACTACTAAACGTTACCCTTAGTATTGGTAAGGGTGAATTTGTTTCTATTGTGGGGCAGAGCGGTACGGGTAAAACCACGCTGGTAAAACTATTGATAGCCGAAGAAAAGATAAGCGAAGGACGCATTTTGGTGGGGGGTTGGGACATTACTGACATAAAATTCAGTGAAATACCATTGCTCAGGCGCCAGATCGGGGTGGTGTTTCAGGATTTTAAGCTCCTACCACGTCGTACGGTGTACGAGAACGTGGCTTTTGCCTTGGAAGTTGCCGGGGTAGAGGGTGGTCGCATAGTCGAGCTGGTACCCCAGCTTTTGAAGATTGTGGGCCTGGAGCACAAAGCTGAACGTTTTCCTAAACAACTCTCGGGTGGAGAGGCCCAGCGGGTGGTGATTGCCCGGGCGCTGGCGCACCGGCCCGAGATATTGGTGGCGGACGAACCTACCGGTAACTTGGATTCCATTAACACCAAGGAGATCATTGAACTGCTAAAGCGGATTAACGAATTCGGGACCACCGTTATCCTGGTTACTCACAACCGGGATGTGGTGAACGACCTTAAGCGGCGGGTGGTGGTACTGGATACCGGCCGGGTGGTTTCCGACCAAGCTAAGGGACGTTACGTGCTAAGCTAAGCTTATGATGCTTGTTACTCTAACACGAGTTATTACCTTCGCCTTCCAGAACTTCTGGCGTAATATTTGGCTCTCCATTGTTACGGTTACCATTGTAACCCTGAGCCTTATTTCCATTTCACTCTTAGGTGCGCTTAGTATAGTTTCTAGCGAGGCGCTCACCCGGCTGGACGAACGCATAGACATCTCGGTTTACTTAAAACCAGAGCTGGCTGAAACTGACGTGCAAACCGTTAAAACTCGGGTAGAGGGCCTGGCGGGCGTAAAGAGCGTGGAGCTGGTACCAGCCGCCGAGGCGCTGGCGCGTTTTAAGGAACGGCACGCCACGAACCCACTCATTGCCGAGGCACTCTTGGAACTGGGGGAGAACCCTCTGGGGGCAAGCCTGGTGGTAAAGGCCGTCTCTGAACAAGGCTACCAGCAAATTTTGGACGAAGTTACCAGTGAGGAATTTAAACCCTACGTGCAAGAAGCCCGTTACGACGACTACCGCCGGGTTATTGAAGCTATAACCGACCTCTCCGGCAGGCTCACCAAGGTGGGGGAGATAGTAAGCCTTATCTTCCTAATTATTTCGGTGCTGGTGGTGTTTAACACTATTCGTATGAATATT
Organism: Candidatus Veblenbacteria bacterium; assembly: GCA_030700105.1. Lineage (GTDB taxonomy): Bacteria > Patescibacteriota > Patescibacteriia > Veblenbacterales > UBA10138 > JAUYKG01. The sequence goes on along the minus strand of JAUYKG010000020.1, from coordinate 278 downwards.
TACACCCATCGGGAAGAGATTAGCATTATGCGCTTGGTAGGTGCTTCCAACAGCTTTATTCGGGCACCTTTTGTGGTGGAGAGCGCGCTCTACGCCTTGCTCGCAACGCTCTTAACCGCCGCGGTTTTCTTTCCTGCGCTGCAGGCGGTACAACCATACGTGGACGGATTCTTTAACGGCTACCGTTTTGACCTGGTTGAGTACTTTACCCAAAACTCACTTATGTTCTTCGGGCTGCAGTTCCTAGGCGCCACGCTCCTGAGCATACTGGCCTCGCT
>JAUYKG010000014.1 GCA_030700105.1 Candidatus Veblenbacteria bacterium | reverse complement strand
CCTGAGGCGCCGAACGGCTTAAGTAGTTCATCCGCCCGCCGCCCAGCGCCAGCACGAATGTACACGGTGGTGGTGCCGGCCGCCCTCTCATAGAGGAGTACCACGGTCTTGGCCTCGGCCGCGCCTACAATAAGCTCGTCCACCACGCCTGGTAGATCTTCTTCACCGGCTCCGGCCTTCACAAAATCATCAGGCGTTAAGAGCGACCAGACCAGTTTACGCTTGGCGTCGCTCTTTAGTCTGGCCAGTACGCGGCCCCAGAGTTTTAAGAGTGGCAGCTTTTTGGTGCGGAAGAGGTGGGTAACCACTTCTTCGCGCCGAGCGCCTAGAGTGACCAAGCGGCTGGCGCTCGAGAGCGTTTGTGGGGTTACCTGGGGCGAGGTAAAGCTTTTGCTTGCCACAGTGAGCGCCGTGTAGAGCGCGGTGGCTACATCGGCGTTCACCGCTTCCGGTTTCAGTAGTTCAGCTAGCTCCAGTACGAGTTCGGCGGTGGAGGCCAGGTTAAGATCCACCATATTCACTTGGCCGAAGTGTTCATTACTGGCACTGGAATCCAAGTTGAGCATGCTCGTTTGGTAAAAGAATTCGGTATTGTCGTGGAATAGGGTTCCCAGGCTGTCGAGGTCTGGCGTATCGAGCGTTACTATGAGATCGTAGGCAAATTCGGAAGAGCGCGTGGTGAGGTCGCTGCTCCCGAACGTGCCGCGTTCGGGTGTTAGGTAAATGTTCAACTTGTCGCCTTCAAAGCTGTAGCTAAGGTCCTTAAGCTTGGCCTGCTCCGCGTTGAGCGTAATGATGAACTTCCTAAGGCTGGCGAGTTCACCCATAAGACGCTTGGATTGGGGCAGGAACCGTAACGTGCCGGGTAGCTCAAAACCAGCGGACACCACGTCCACGCGTTTCCCCAGCGCTTCTAGTACCATGAGGAGCCCCAGGGCCGAGCCCGTGGCTACCATGGTTTTGGAGGCGGGGAAGGTAATAAGGATATGCCGCGCGGCTTGTAGCAAAGCCTGCGCCTGTTGGAGTTCGTTGCGAGCCATAAAATAATATAGCCGTCTACCTTACCCTATTGCGGTAACCTTGTCAATACTACAGCATGGGGTGGTAGATTAACCTTTTATTTCACTATAGGTTGACGTATTTGTCAAGTAAGCGTAAAATAGAACAAGTCTTTTCTGAGATTTTTGGCCAGATTATGAACATTACCGAGCTCGCCCGACGCCTCAAAATACCTACCCAGCAGCTTAAGGACGAACTACCTAAGCTTGGTTTTGATATTGGGCGCCGCGCCATAAAGATAGATGATGCCGTAGCGGAAAAGGTGGTAAAGCTGTGGTCCGAGCGTCAGCAGCAGCGTCAGCAGCAGAGCTATGTGGTGGTGGAGCGCCGCTTGGGGGAAGGCGCGGCTGGCCGCACGGCCAACCGGGAGGTAAAACTCCCCCCCACCCTTACCCCACGAGAGTTCGCCGCGCTTTTGGGGTTGCCTGCTACCACGGTTATTGGTGAACTGTTCAAGAACGGGGTTATGGCCTCCATTAACGAGCGGATCGATTTTGATACCGCCTCCATCGTGGCCCAGGATTTGGGATTCGCAACTTCGCCCGCCGAGGCGCAGAGTTCGGACAAGGCCGAGGAAGCCGCCTCGGCGGGTTTGGCTGAGCTGTTGCGCCGTGATAGCTCGGGTAATGTAGAACCGCGCCCACCCGTGGTGGTGGTAATGGGGCACGTGGACCACGGCAAGACTACACTGCTCGACGCGATTCGCGAAGCGAACGTAGTACAGCAGGAGAGCGGTGCCATTACCCAACACATCGGCGCCTACCAAGCTGAGACTAAAGGGCGTAAGATAACTTTTTTGGATACCCCAGGGCATGAAGCCTTCTCGGCTATGCGTTCGCGCGGTGGCCGTTTGGCGGATATTGCCATTATCGTGGTGGCGGCCGACGATGGCCTGCAACCACAGACCATTGAGGCCATAGAGATTGCCCAGCGTGAAAAGCTTGCGTTCTTAATCGCCATCAATAAGGTGGACAAGGAGAATGCGGACCTGGAGCGGGTGAAGAAGGCCTTGGCGGAGATTAATCTCTTGCCCGAGGATTGGGGTGGTAAAATAATTTGCGTTCCCATTTCAGCTAAGAAGCGCGAGGGTTTGCCGGAGCTATTGGACATGGTGTTGCTCTTGGCGGATATGGAAAAGCTCGCGGCCGACCCGGCGCGTTTAGCAGTGGGTACTATTATTGAGGCTCGCCTGGATAAGGGCGAGGGCCCCGTGGCAACTGCCCTGGTACAGGCTGGCACGCTCAAGGTGGGTGATTATATTATTGCCGGCACGGTAGCAGGCAAGGTGCGTTCCATGAAGAATTTCCGAGGGTTCCCAGTAACCGCCGCCACCCCCTCTATGCCTGTGCGGGTGCTGGGGTTAAAGCAGGTGCCGCAGGCGGGCGACACCTTCCGCGTGGTGGAAGATGAAAAGCTGGTACGCGAGGTTTTGCGTAATTCATCACACTACCAGGCAGTGGCACCGTCCGCTACTATCGAGCCCAAAAAAACTGAGACTGAGGGTGAGGCGGCACCTGTGGGCCGTTCTCTCAATGTAGTGCTTAAGACTGACGTGCTAGGTTCTCGTGAGGCTATTTTCGCTTCTTTTGCCGATCTTGGCGTGGCCGAAGCACAGGTTAAAGTAGTGCGGACGGGGCTGGGTAGTATCACCCAGGCCGACGTGGCCTTTGCCGAGGCTAGCCAAGGCATTGTGCTCGGTTTTCATGTGCCTATAAAACCTGAGGCTGAGCTTATGGCCCGCCGTAGCAGCACTTTCGTTCATACTTACAAGGTAATCTACGATCTCTTAGATGAGGTAAAAAAGCAGCTCTCGGCTTTCCTGAAACCTGAACTGGTGAGGAATCAGTTGGGGGAACTGGTGGTGCTTAAGGTGTTTCGGCGCGGTAAGCGCGATATGATCGTGGGGTGTCGGGTGGTAAAGGGCGTGGTGCGTGCCAAGACTAGCTTGAGCTTGTTGCGGCAGGGCCAGCCGGTGGCGGACAAGCTCACACTCAAAGAGGTGCGGCTTGGCCGCGAGGTCGTAGGTGAGGTGGCCGAGGGAGGGGAGTGCGGTATCCTTATTGAGGGCGCACCGGTGGTGGAAGAACGCGATACCTTGGAGGTGTACCATGAGGAAATTAGGCAGCGAACCATCGGCGGGTGAGCCGACGCCTTCGTCGCACCGCCTCGCTAAGCTGGCCAGTTTCATAAGCCGAGAGCTTGGGCTCATTATAGAGCGCGAGTTTGAATTGCCGCGTGGTGTTCTGCTTACCATTACCTCGGTTACCGTTCTGGCGGACCTCTCTGAGGCGCGCGTGGGTGTGAGTGTATTGCCAGTGGAGCGGGCGAAGGAGATTTTTGTACGGTTATCCGCGGTAGCCGGCAGGTTACAGCATATCTTGAATCCACATTTGCGCTTATATCGCGTGCCGCGCTTGGTGTTCCAACTAGATTCATCGCTCGCTGTTGCCGACCATATAGAGCACCTGCTTGACAATATTAAGACCGAAGAGTAGGCTTGCGAGCTCCTTACTGGAGCTCTTTATCTTATGATTCCCCAGAATGAACTTGTTCAGCTTACCCGCTTGGTGGCAGGGCGTTCCCGCATCCTGGTAGGGAGCCATGCCGATTGCGGCGACGCTACTGGCGCCGTTACCGCCTGCCGTTTGGTGCTCACAGCTTTAGGCAAAGAGGTAACAGCCTTTTTGCCTTCTCCGGTTTCCCCGAGTTTTCTTTTTTTGCCCGAGACCGAGGCGGTGGTGAGCGATCCCGCGGCTATTGATTTTTCCGCTTACGACCTCTACCTCTCAGTGGACGTGGCCGAACCCAAGCTTACGGGCCTGGCTCACAAGTTCCCCGAGCGCCCTACTGAGCTTACCACGGTGAATTTTGACCACCACCTTACGAACACCGCCTATGGCAACCTGAACGTGGTGGATAAGAGCGCCGCCGCCACCTGCGCCATGCTGTACGAGTGGTTCCGCTTTGCTGGCTGGACCATCGATCGCAAAGTAGCCACCTGCTTGTTAACTGGCATTCTCACCGATACTGGTACGTTCTCCAACCCCGCCACTAACGATACCGCGCTTAAGGCCGCGGCCGACCTTTTATCGCGTGGTGCCAGCGCCACACGGGCCCTGCAGCAGGTTGCCGGTAATCGGACGCTCACCGAGCTCAAGCTTTGGGGCCGGGCCTTTGAACGCCTTTATGATTACCCCAGCCTTGGCCTCGTGGCCACGGTTATCACCCAGGCGGATTTAAAGGAATTTAATGCTAGCGAGGATATGCTGGAAGGCGTGGCTAATTTTTTACAGAGCTTGTCTGGCTATCGGGTGGTACTGGTGCTTAAAGAAAAAACCGACGGTACGGTAAAAGGTTCTCTGCGCACCACGCGGGACGATGTGGATGTGGCGGCGGTAGCTAAGCTCTTTGGCGGCGGCGGGCACAAGAAAGCCGCCGGCTTCAGCCTGCCCGGTAAGCTCGTGGAAACCCCACAAGGTTGGAGGGTGGAGGCCTAAGCTTAAGCCTTGACAGAACTCAAGATTTACCATATAGTAGATTGTTATCGTAATTGATAACTTCTTTAACAAATAACACCCAGGCCTTGAGCGCTGGGATTCATACAACAAACATAAGGAGAAAGACGATGTCTACCAAGAACACGTCCAAAGATCTGTTGGCCACAGATGAACAAATAGGCCATATTAAGGGATTTATTGATCAAGAGCTGCGAGAATTACGGCGCAATGTAGCCCAGCTTTTCGTACAGAATGGCAATCTTGTAAAGGGAGCCTTTACTGCAACAATAAGAAAGCTTGGGAACAAGCTAAAATCAGTGAACACAGTTTCGAAGGTAATCAGACCAAATCCTCAACTATTGTATATCTCTGATTTTAAACAAGCCTTTTTTATAAACAATATTGATGTTGACCTTATGGTCTATGAATATTTTGAGAAAGAGCATCCTGAGTATGATCTCAGTCAAATAGATCGCGAGGTTCAATTGATGGAGTTGCCAGTTAACTTAATAGACAAAAAAGACGTAACCATTCACGATATTTACTCAGCGGCCGCTGGGTTAAATCTTGATTACTGTTTACCTAAAGATGCGCTCCATTTACGTTTACAATATAATGCTCAGCCGCCTGAGATTATACGCATGGTAATTAGAAAGGCTAAAATTGATGGTGATTATACTGTCTTTACGGTCAGACGCCGATACAGCTCAAGCGTTCCAGAAATAATCGTTCAAGATTATAGCCCTGACGAAATCGTCGGTAATTATGAAAAGTTCTTATTCCGTAAACGCTCAACTGAGTAAGTTGAGGAAAATATTAATTAAGCAAGGTGTAATAATTACGCCTTGCTTTTCTTTTGCCAGCGTTTTAGTATAAGGCTATATGGAAAAAGGCATGAACCTCATCCCCATGGTCGTGGAGAAGTCGCAGATGGGCGAGCGGGCCTACGACATTTACTCCCGCCTGCTAAAGGAGCGCATTATTTTTTTGGGTGACCCAATTGACGATAACCTGGCCAACACCGTTATCGCCCAGCTCTTGTTCTTGGAAAGCCAGGACGCTAAGGCGGATATTAAAATATACGTTAACACTCCCGGCGGACTGGTAACGAGCGGCATGGCTATTTACGACACCATACAGTACGTCAAGTGCAACGTGGCTACCATTTGCGTCGGTATTGCCGCCAGCATGGGCGCGGTGCTATTGGCAGCGGGCACGCCGGGCAAGCGCTTCATTCTCCCTAACGCCGAGGTGATGATCCACCAAATTATGGGTGGGGCCGAGGGGCAGGCGACCGACATTAAAATCCGCGCCGAGCATATTTTGCGCCTGCGCGACAAGATTAATAGGATTTTAGCCAAGCATACAGGGAACGAACTTGCTAAGATAGAGAAGGATACCGACCGCGACTACTTCATGACCGCGGACGAGGCGGTGAAGTACGGCATTGCCGATAAGATAATAAAGCCCTCGCACTAGTAGAATGGTGGCGGGTTAGCTGTCAGAGTGGATTTGTCTACTCTGTGTTTTAGTTTATAACCTTTTCGCGCGAAAAGGTTATAAGTGGATTTTGGGTGTGATATCCTTAGAGTCCTTGTTTTTCAAGTAGATTTGACCGCGGCGGCCCTTTCGGCTATACTTGAAAAGCTAACTTTTAAATAAGGTTCCGGTTGCACCAAGTTCGGGTACCAAATTTCAGTTGTTCGGTTACTTACCATGCTACTTTTCGCTCCCACCCTTTCAGCTCGAAACACACTGTCGGCCACAGCGCCAACGGCTGTTTAGTCGTGGCTTAGGGGAGCTAGAGCAAAAACCGTACCCGCCCGGCGCAGCCCTTGGAACACAAGGGACAGTTTTTTATGAATGTAGATATAATTCCCGCCGCCTTTCTAGCAGCAGGGCTCGCGGTAGGATTAACCGGCGGATACATACTGCGTAAGCTGCTGGCGGTTCGCAGTAAGGACGCGGCCGAGGCGCAGGCCAGTGCGTTGCTCGCCGCGGCTCGCAACCAAGAAAAGGACATCCTCATTAAGGCCAAGGAGCAGTCCTTAAAGCTCATTGAGGAGGCGAAACAGGAAGAGGCAACTCGTCGCAAAGAGCTTGGGCACCTACAAGAGCGTTTGGAAAAACGCGAGTCGGCCTTTGACGAAAAGCTTCTGGAACTTGAGGGCGAAAAACAGCACGCCGAGGAAGAGCGTGTAAAGTTCGAGGCCGCGCGTGATGAGGTTAAGAAGGTACGCGAAGAGCAGCTTGCCAAGCTGGAGAAAATCGCCGCCCTTACCCAGGAGGAGGCCAAGCGCGTGCTCTTTGATTACATAGAGGAAAAGAACAAGGATGATCTTACGGTGCGTATTCGCAAACTAGAAGAGGCCTCCACCAGTGAGGTAGAGCGCCGCGCTCGGACCGTGATGGCCTCGGTTATGGAGCGCATTGCTTCCTCTCATGCCGTGGAGACCACTACAACTATGGTGAACCTGCCCTCAGACGACATGAAAGGGCGGATTATCGGCAAAGAGGGCAGGAATATTAAGGCCATTGAACAGCTTACGGGCGTGGAGATTATCGTGGATGAAACGCCGGGAGCGATTGTGCTGTCCGGCTTCAACCCTATTCGGCGACATGTGGCCAAGCGGGCCTTGGAGGCGTTGCTGCAGGATGGGCGTATTCATCCAGGCAGGATCGAGGAGGCAATTGAGAAGGCCAAGCGTGAGATGACCGAGGAGATTAAGAAGGCAGGCGAGGAAGCAGCCTACGAGGTGGGTGTGGTAGGTTTGGACCCGAAGCTCATCCAGCTCTTGGGGCGGTTAAAGTACCGTACGAGCTACGGGCAGAACGTGCTACAGCATTCCAAAGAGGTGGCGCTCCTTTCTAAGCTTTTGGCCGAGGAGCTAAGGGCCAACGTGGCCGTGGTGGTAAAGGGTGGTCTCTTGCACGATATCGGTAAGGCGGTTGACCATGAGATCCAAGGCTCGCACCCCGAGATTGGCTACGACATCATGAAAAAGTTCAATCTGCCCGAGGAGGTGGCGTATCTGGCCATCGCGCACCACGAGGATTCCCCCAAAACACTCGAGGGTATTATCACCAAAGTGGCGGACGCCATTTCAGGGGCACGCCCTGGTGCTCGTAAGGATACCTACGAGAACTACCTGCAGCGGTTACAGGAGCTGGAGGATGTGGCAGCCGGATTCGAGGGAGTGGAGAAGGTGTATGCCATTCAGGCTGGGCGTGAGGTTAGGGTATTCGTGCGTCCGGTGGAGGTGGATGATTTCCAGGCCACCAAATTGGCTCGGAATATCGCCGATAAGATTGAGCAGGAATTAAAGTACCCGGGTGAGATTAAGGTGAATGTTATCCGTGAAACCCGCGTTATTGAGTACGCCAGGTAGCAAGAGTGAAGAGTAAGAGAACAGAGTAAGAGTTTGGAAATTCAGTCCCGCCATGTAATCCTTACTATTATCTCTTACTGTTGTTATGAAGCTTCTCTTCTTCGGGGATATTGTCGCTCGGGCGGGTCGGCAGGCACTTAGCGAAGTACTGCCCCACTGGCGCGAAATCTACGAACCCGACATTATCATCGGCTGCGTTGATAACCTCGCCCACGGCAAGGGCGCGACTGAAAAAACATTAGCTGAACTCTTAAGCCTAGGCTTTGCTGGTTTTACCACCGGCGATCACGTGTTGAATTCTCCCACTGGGCTGGCCCTGGTGGGTGACGCGCGCTGGCCGATGGTGCGTCCACTGAACGTGCTCGAGAGTACGCCTGGCGTTGGGGCGCGGCGTTTGCCTCTGCCCGATGGTCACGAGCTCTTGCTGGTGCACCTTATGGGGCAGGTTTTTACGCCGGGCGAATTCACTTCACCCTTCGCCGCCGTTACCGAGGTGCTGGCCGCTGAAACGGCGCGGGATAATCTGGGCGGCGTCGTGGTGGACATTCACGCCGAAGCCACCAGCGAGAAAGTGGCATTGGGCTGGTACCTCAACGGACAGGTCACCGCCGTGCTGGGTACACACACCCACATTCCTACCCGCGACGAGTGGGTGCTGCCCCGCGGCACCGCCTACGTTACCGACGTTGGTATGACGGGCGTGCGTGAGAGTGTGCTGGGGGTGGAAAAAGATATCATCCTCAGGCGTTTTACCGAAGGCGGACTGGAGAGATTTGAACCAGCCGAGCACGGCACCGTAATAGTTACCGCCGTATTGGTAACTTTTGACGCCTTGAGTGGACGGGCCAGCGCCATTGAGCGCTTGAGCCAAGAGGTGGTAGTCGGTTGAACGGTGTGCTACCATACCATTAAGCCCGATCGCATTAAGCGTTAACTTTTAACGAGCGAGAGGAGGTGAAGCGCATATGAATAAAGCAGAACTTGTAGAGCACATAGCCACCAAGGTACAGCTCACCAAAAAGCAGGCCGAGGAGGTTGTTGATGCTTTTACCGGCATCGTGATGGCCACCCTGAAGAGCCGCGGCGAAGTGACCATTACTGGCTTTGGTACATTCTTGGCCCGCGACCGCGCCGCCCGCATGGGTGTGAACCCGCAGAACCCGAGCGAGAAAATGCAAATCCCGGCCGTGACGGTACCAAAATTCAAAGCCGGCAAGGCACTAAAGGATGCACTGAAGTCGTAGCTTAACAGGTTAAACGAGAACAGGCGTTTTGAGTGCGGTGTCATGTGGCTGCACTCCTCTGAAAGAGTTTTGGAGGCGCCGGGGACAGAACATCCGCCCAGGGCGGATAAGTAGAGCCCCCCGGGGTTCGCCCGTTATAGCGAGTAAATATTGAGTAGTCCCATAAAATCCCGCTTAGGTGGGGATACGGGACGGCGTAAGGTTGGTACCTCCCGCAACTGTCGCGGGACCTTACCTGGCCTCTTAGCGCGGCTCTTTTGTTCAAGAGCGGCGTGAAGAGGCGAGGTTTTTGTTTACCTTACGCCCATCAACATAAGTATGCGCGAACTGTCCAAAGCTTACCTTCCCCAGGATTACGAAATCAGCACTTACCAGCGCTGGGAGGCTTCTGGTTTTTTCAATCCGGATAATCTCACAAGTGACGGCAAGCCCTTCAGTATTAGCCTGCCACCGCCGAATGCCACTGGCATTTTGCACCTGGGGCATGCGGTCATGTTGGCACTGCAAGACCTTATGATACGTTTTTGGCGCCTGCGCGGTCGGCGGACCCTTTGGGTACCGGGCACCGACCACGCTGCTATTGCCACCCAGAACGTGGCGGAAAAGAAGTTGTTCAAAGAAGAGGGCAAGCGCAGGTTTGAATACGGGCGCGCTGAGTTCGTGCGGCGGGTAAACACTTTTGCCCAGGAGTCGCGCGTTACCATTCGGGCACAGATTCGGTCTATGGGGGCTTCCTGCGACTGGTCGCGCGAGCGTTACACGCTGGACGAAGGCTTGTCGCAAGCCGTGCGCGAGGCTTTTGTGCGCATGTACGGGGACGGGCTTATTTACCGTGGCAAGCGCATTGTAAACTGGTGTTATCGTTGTGGCACTACTCTGGCTGATGACGAGGTGGAGTATAAGGAGCAAAAAACCAAATTTTACTACCTAAAGTACGGCCCTATTATCATCGGCACAGCCCGGCCGGAGACTAAGGTGCTGGACAAGGTGATCGTCGTGCACCCAGATGACACGCGGTATCAGGAATACGTAGGCAAGGAATTTGACGTGCCGTGGATAGATGGCACTGTGAAAGCTTGTGTGGTGGCCGATAAGGTGGCGGAAATGGGGATTGGCACCGGGGCTATGACCATCACCCCCGCGCACAGCTTTGTGGATTTTGAGCTGGCGCAAAAGTACGGCTTTGAGGTGGTGGGGATTATTGGGCAAGACGGCCGTCTAACCAAGAACGCCGGCAAGTTCGCCGGGCTTAAGGTTGCCGAGGCCAGAGAAAAGATTGTGGAAGAATTGCGGGCCAAAGGGCTGGTGGAGCGGATAGACGAGGAGTATGTGAACAATTTGTCCGTATGCTACCGCTGTGGCACAGCTATTGAGCCCTTGCCTAGTGAGCAGTGGTTTGTGGCCGTGGATAAGCCGTTCCGACAAGGCTTGTTTCGGCGCACCACGTTGAAGAAATTAGCGCTTAAGGCTGTTATGGGTGGCAGTATAAAGGTGGTGCCAGACAGGTTCGTAAAGACCTACCAGCAGTGGATTACCAACCTGCACGATTGGTGTATTAGTCGGCAGATTTGGTTTGGCCACCGCATTCCGGCCTGGAAATGCGGTGGAACAGAGAGCGCACCTCAGTTAAAAATGAGATTCGCTGATGTTGTTATTCCGCGTGTGCTTGCTGGTATGACGAGAACGTACCGCATTCACGACCATAACTTCAAGATTGGTGACCGCGTGACTTTTGAGAATAGTCAAAAACAGTCCATATTCGGTTACGGAACAATAACCAATATTGAGCGGATGGCTATTAAGGATATTCCGCTCGCCGACCCACTCCACAAGAGCTCTTATGAGTCTTTGGATGAATTGTTAGCAGCCTTTCGCCGCCACTACCCGCCTACAGAAAAAATTACAGGCGATACTAAGGCTATTTTATACACCTATACTTTTGAACCAAAAGAAAACGGTTCTAGCGGCGGGGACTGTGGCCATTGGTACGTTACAAATCAGCAGCCGATTAAGCTTGTGGTATCGCGCCATGGCCTTACAGATGCCAACCAAGGGCAAATCAAAATTCAGGGCAAACGGGAAACACCCCTGGATGAATCTGCGGTTGAGCGCGTGTACACTTTAGCCCGCGAGATTAAGACGTTAGGGGTGAACGCTATTGTTACCTCACCTATGGTACGAACACGGCAGACAGCGGAGATTTTTGCCAACGAACTCAAACTTAGCATAGCGGTGGATGAGCGTCTGCGGGAGCGTAATTACGGCTTGTTTGAAGGTAAATTAATAGACGATATCCAGCGCGAGCACCCTCACTACTATGAAGACAAATTTTCTTACCCTATTCCTGGTGCCGAGACGTATGATGAGCTTAAGCGCCGTCTGTCTGGGTGGCTACTGGAGCTGAAGCGCACTCACGCGGGCCAGACCATGCTTGTGGTTGGGCACACCGCCATGATGCGCGCTTTGCGCCAGCTTTTGCTAGGGGCTAGCAACAAGGAGCTTTCTGATTGGCGCCCGACTTTCGGCCAATTGGAGCAGTATGAGTTGGTTGGCCCGTGCCCTAAGTGCGGTTCGTGGCGAATGGCCCAAGACGAGGACACGCTCGATACCTGGTTTTCCTCCGGCTTGTGGACATTTTCCACCTTGGGCTGGCCGGAAAAAACTCGTGAGCTGCAAGCCTTTCACCCTACGGACGTGTTGGAAACGAGCTACGATATCCTGTTCTTTTGGGTAGCTAGAATGGTGATGATGACCGGTTACCTGCTGCGTGATATTCCTTTCCGTACGGTGTATTTGCATGGTTTGGTGCGCGATAAGCAGGGCAAGAAAATGTCCAAGTCCGCCGGGAACGGGATAGACCCGACGGAGATGATAGAGAAGTACGGTGCCGACGCGCTTAGGCTTTCTATGGTCATAGGCAACACCCCGGGCAATGATTTTAAACTGTACGAGGAAAAAATAGCCGGTTACCGTAATTTTGTGAACAAGCTCTGGAACATTGTACGTTTCGCCAACCTTACAGCTGAGCTTAAGGTGGTGGATACGTCGCCAGAACCTCAAACTCTGGCGGACAGGTGGATTCTCTCGCGTTTTTCGCGCATAGCAAGTTTGGTCACTGCCAAAATTGAAGGTTACGCTTTTTCCGAGGCTGGCGAGGCGCTCTACGATTTTACCTGGCATGAACTGGCTGATTGGTACCTGGAGGTGGCTAAGCTGGAAGGCGGTAAAGACGAAATACTTTCTTACCTTGTTACCCAACTGCTTAAACTTTGGCACCCGTTTACTCCATTCGTCACGGAAACATTGTGGCAGGAGACGTTTGGCGAAGGCGCAGGCTTGCTCATGGTTGCCCAGTGGCCGGAGCAGTTGCCCGCTACTAATGATGCGGCTGAAGCTGAGTTTAAGATTTTACAAGATGTAGTAACCGCACTCCGTAACTTCCGAGCTGATAATAAGGTAGGCACTGAGGACTTGATTAATTTTTCAATTGTTGGTAAGGTATTTAACCGTCAAGAGCTGGAGCTTGTTGAGCATTTACGAACAAAGTCGAAGTACGCCGAATCCTTACAAGGTCAAGTAAAGAAAAGCATAGATTTTTCTGGTTTCTCACTCCTCATAGTTTAATTATATGTTTGAGCAAAAGAAGTATAGTGAGGTAATTATTGAAGATCAAGCAGAGAAAATAGAAGCAGCACACGAGTTGATTAATGAGATTATTGCTGATCAGGTAAAGATCGGCGAAGGGCAGAATGCTGAAATCTTTTTTTCAGGTGATCAAGCCAGGCAAGATTTTTGTGTTAAACAGCTAAAAGAGAGTCCCGCTCGCCGCCACTACCAGAGCATTGTTGGGGAGATGAAGTTGCAAGAGCAGGCACGTAAGTTGGGGGTAAGGGTACCCCAGCCCATTCTGGCCTTAACAACAGAAGAGGACGAATCATTCATGGTGATGGAGACTATAAAAGGCAAAAGTCTCTATGAGATGGTTGCTCAGAAGGTAAAGCCTCCGGTAGCGTACGATCACGAAAAGTATTGGGGTATGCTTGATAGTATGCTTAAACGATTACACGACGAACGGATTTATCACCGAGATCTACATTTAGGTAATATTATGATTGATTTTGAGTCTGGCGACCCTGTACTTATTGATTTTGGTTGGTCAGCTTATGTGCCCGGCGGGGATAATCCATATCGGGAAATTAATACTAACATTAGTCACCAGGAGGATTTCCCTAACGATGATCAAGAATTAAGGAAGTGTAAACGTGAGTTTGCTCAGTACTTGACAAATTTAGACCAGTAGTATATTATCATTTTACTAAAATAAACATGAGTGAAAATATGGCTGAATTACAATATTCTGAGTCCTTCCTTAGGGAGGCTCAGGCACGTCTGGCTGATCTCGCAGCAAGCAACAGTAAGGAAATTCCTTACGGAGAGGCCTTCCCCAATTTTTCGGTTGTAGTTGGTGATACCGAAAAACAAGTCATTACCGTACTTATTGTCCCTGAAGAACTTAAAGAGAAGATCGGGGATAAGGCGTACGTGGTGACAGAATAAAATAGGTAACCAAGCAGGCTACCTATTTTTTATTCCGCCACGCGGAAGACCTCGTCCACGGTGGTAATACCTTGCAGGGCTTTCAGCAGTCCGTCTTGTACCATAGTGACCATGCCATTCTTAACGGCAATTTCTTGTAGTTCTGCCTCCGAGGCCTTGTTGGCGAAAATTATTTTCTCCACCTCCGGGTTCATGTTCATAATTTCGTATATGCCCACGCGTCCGCGGTAGCCCAGGTGACCGCACTTGGCGCAACCATTGCCACGGTGAAAACTGAGCTTAGTCGGGTTCACTTTCACTTCGCTTTTAGGCGTAATGCCGGAGAGTAATTTTTTTATGCGTTCGGTAGTGGCAGAATCGAGTTTGTCCTCCTCTTTGCAATCGGGGCAAATTCGCCGTACCAGCCTCTGCCCCACCACGCAATTAAGGGCCGGGGCTAGCAGGAAAGCCTTGGCGCCCATGGCCAGAAAGCGCGGTATGGCTCCGGCCGCCGAGTTGGTGTGAACCGTAGAGAGTACGAGATGGCCGGTGAGGGCCGCATTGATGGCTACATCGGCCGTTTCGAAGTCGCGGATTTCCCCCACCATTACCACGTCCGGGTCTTGTCGTAGCACGGCCTTTAAGCCTCGGGCAAAGTCGTAACCTTTGGCGTGATCCACCTGGCTCTGGTTTACGCCCTTGAGCTTGTATTCAATAGGGTCCTCCAGAGTGATGATCTTTATTTCGGGCCGGTTCAGGTTGTTCAGTATGGCGTATAGGGTGGTAGTTTTACCGCTGCCAGTAGGGCCGGTGGTCATTATCATGCCGTTCGGGCGCTTGATTTCTCGCTTAAGGTCTTCGTAGGCCTGTCCAGTAAGGCCAAGGTCATCGAACTGGAGGCCGGTGGCGGATGAGCGCAGCAAACGCATAACCACAGACTCACCGTAGGCGGTGGGAATGGTGGAAACGCGGACCTCCACCGTATCGTTGCTCAGGTGAATGGTAAAGCGCCCGTCTTGGGGTTCGGTGGTAATGTTTATCTTAAGTTTAGAGAGGAGCTTTAGGCGTGAGGTAATCTGCGGCCAGAGCTCCTGCTTAATGAGGGCCGCCTGGTAGAGCGCGCCGTCGATGCGGTAGCGTACGGCAATGCCTGCCTCTTCTGCCTCCACGTGAATGTCCGAGGCGCGCAGCTCGAGCGCTCCGGCAATGAGAATGGTCACGAGTTCAGTTAAAGTGGCGTCCTGGAGCAGTTCGTTCACTCGTTTGAAATTATTTACCGTGCCCTGGTACTTTTTGATCTCCGCCTCGCTTATTGTTACCCCGGTTACCACCGGGCGTATTTTAGCCATGCCGGCGTAGGTCCTGAGCACAAGCTCCAAGCTGTGCTCGGAAATGAGGTAGGTTAGATAGTGACCCTTTTGGCGTTGCCGAAGAGATTCCAGGTAGGGTTTGAGTTCGGGGTTGCTGTAGTCGGTAGTACCCAGGCGGATTTCCTCTTCGTTCACCAGTAGCGGCACCAACTTGAGGCGCCTAGCCTCGGCCTCGGGTATAAGCTCCAGTGCCTCTCTGTTAATAGGGAAGTGTTGAACATCAAGGTACGGCAGACCAGCCGCTGTAGCGTCTTGCTCTACCTCGCGTTCCCGCTCTTTTAGGGCCAGCGTGTGCATTTTTTCCTCGAATTGCTCGCTGACCTCTTCGGTCGCCAGTCGTATTTTCGATTTTCCTGCCATAGCTACTCCCAACAGTAGCAGTTTGAGTGAACCAAAACAAGAAACCTCGCTCTTTTCATGCTACCGTCAGCTCTTTATTGATTAACGTAAGGCGAAGCCACTGGTGCTATCAGGCGTAATAGCCCCACTTAAGGTGGGGCATGAAAGAGTGGGAGTTAGTGGTGCATCAATCCTACCGCCGCGCCGGTTTGGGTGGCGGTAGGCTCTTCGGGCTAGCACTAAACCACTTCGCCAGGTAGTTCGGAATATCATCGGCGGCACGCAGGAGCTTGGGGGTTACCTGTCCTTCCTGCAAGCGCCGGAAGAGAATGGTCCAGGCGGCGTACTGGAATGTGCTGTACCAGGCCCCGGCCGCCACTAAGAGAATGAGCTGAGGTAGGAACTTGAGTACGGTCGCCAAGGTAACCCCTTGCAGTACAAAGGTGACTGGTACTGAGAGCAAGCTATTGGCGATCAGGCTGTACACCACAGCACTTAGGATGAGGTTAATGCCAAAGAGGATAGCCGCCATTTCCAAAGAGACGAGCCAGTTGCGGAAGAACAAACCCACCCCTCTCTCCAGAGCCAGCCACCAAGGTTGCCGCTCCAGCACCACGGCGATAGCCGCGTACTTGATGATAAAAGAAATAATGGTAGCCAGCGGCACAAAAACAAGGAACGATATGATGATGAGAGTATCAAATTCCGCCACCCCGCCCCGCGCCAGGTATGAAATTAGGAATGGTAGTATAGCCACCCCCAGCAGCAACCAGGTGGCGAAGCGTGCCAGGAGGTTAAGCGCGAAGATCGGCCAGAAGTGTTGGTTCCCTTCCATAGCCGCTTTAGTTAAGCTGATGGGTTCCCCGGCGTGAATAGCGCTTGCTGCTCGGATGAGGGCGGCTTGGGATACAATGATGAGCCATACTACGAGGAGCAGGGCCACCGCTAAGAGGAAGAGTGTGGCGGTTATGGAGGCGGGGGCCTGTTCAAAAGATTTTTGGAGTCCCTGCCCAATCAGGTTGAGTTTGTGCGAGAGCATGGCTTCACGCACGGCAGTAAGCAGGTTGCCCTGCTGGGCTATGCGGTCCACTGCGGAGACGAGGCCCCCGTACTCCCCGCCATTACCAGCTAGGGCGGCCAAAAGCCCGAACGGCCACAGCCAAGCATAGTGCCAAAGCGTGTGCCAAGCGGATTTTATGATATCTCTGTAGATGCGCATAGGTGTTAAGGATAATTAAAAGTTCAACCCTAGTATACACCGCAGCTTTGTTTTGGGCGAGTGACTAGTGGGCCATTAAGGCCTCAAATTCGTTTCGTTCAATGACTTCTTTCTTGATGAGCGTTTGCACAATGAGCTCAAGCTTGGCCCGCTGTTGCTTGATAGTACCCTGGGCCGTCCGGTAGGCAGCTTTGAGGAAGCGGGACACCTCTTCGTCGATCGCTTGGGCTACCTTTTCGCTGTAGTCACGTTGTTCGGTGATTTCGCGGCCGAGAAAAACAAGCTCCTCTTTTAGGCCGAAGGTGCGGGGGCCTAGTTTATCCGACATGCCGAACTCAGTGATCAATTGTCTCGCTAACTTGGTGGCACGCTTAAGGTCGCTCTGGGCGCCGGTGGTCACCTCGCCGAAGATCTCCCGTTCCGCCGCGTGGCCAGCCAGCATGACCGCCAGGTCGGCGACGAACTCGGATTTGGGATGCATGTGCTTGTCTTCGGTAGGTAGCTTAAGGGTGTAGCCGCCGGCCCGACCGCGCGAGATTATGGAAATTTTATGCACAGGATCGGCCGCTGGCAAAAAATGGGCGACTAGCGCGTGCCCCGCCTCATGGTAGGCGGTGATTTTCTTCTCCTTTTCGGAAAGCAGATGGCTCTTTCTTTCCGGGCCCAACATAACTTTTTCCAATGCCTCTACACAATCAACCTGCGTAAGTTTTTTTTGATTACGCCTGGCTGCCAGAATTGCCGCTTCATTGAGCAGGTTCGCGAGGTCAGCCCCAGAGAAGCCTGGAGTCCTTTCCGCGATTACCCGCAGAGACACGTCTTCTGCTAACGGTTTTTCTTTGGCGTGAACTTTGAGAATAGCCTCGCGGTCTTTGATGTCTGGTTGGTCCAAGATGACCAGTCGGTCAAATCTACCTGGCCGTAGCAAAGCTGGGTCGAGCACGTCGGGGCGGTTCGTAGCCGCAACCACAATGACATTGGTGTTAGCCTCAAAACCATCCATCTCCACCAAGATTTGGTTCAGGGTTTGTTCGCGTTCGTCGTGCGAGCCACCCAAACCAGTGCCACGTTGACGGCCGACCGCATCTATTTCATCCACAAAAACAATGCAGGGAGCTGCTTTTTTAGCCCGGGCGAACAAATCACGCACGCGTGAGGCGCCCACACCCACAAACATCTCCACAAACTCAGAGCCAGAAATATGAAAAAATGGGACATTGGCCTCGCCAGCGACCGCTCGCGCCAGCAAAGTTTTGCCAGTGCCAGGTGGTCCGACTAACAGTGCGCCTTTGGGGATGCGTGCACCCAGATTCAAGAATTTTTGCGGTGACTTTAAAAATTCGACTACCTCTTCAAGCTCTTGTTTAGCTTCGGCCACGCCCGCTACGTCCTTGAAGGTGACTTGATTCTTTTTTTCTTGGGAGCTGATCTCTTTGGCCTTAGCTTGCCCAAAGGAAAGCGCGCGTGAGTTGGCACCCTGGATTTGCCGGGACATAAAGTAGATGAACCCCACCAAGAGTAGAATAGGCAGCAGGAAGGGGAGTATGGTTATCAGCCAAAAGGAGAGGCCGGAGGCTTGTTTAACTTCAATGGTTACCCCCCTGAGTTTGGCCGGATCAACGCTGTAATTGGCGACCAGTTGGGAGAGGGAATCGGTGGGTTCTTTCTGGGTCCGCATTACTCTACCGTCACTCAGCGTGGCGGTAAGCTCGTCGCCGGAGATTTCTATGTTCTTAGCTGTACCCTCATCAATAGCCAGAACGATTTGGTCCAGGCTCACCTGTTCCGCCTTGTTGTCGCCACTGTCGTACAGCGAGAACAAGCTGGCTAGAAGGAGGAAGACCAGGAAGAAGATAAGGAAATTTTTTACGATGGTGCGCATAGATATGAGGTTTCGATGCCTGTGTAGTATAGGGCGCGTTCGCCTTCTCAGCAAGTGAGCGCGGTGGGCTAAAACACTAACCCCTCCGCTAGAATGGAGGGGTTAGTGTTGGTTTAAGCTGTGGTTGTTTCGGCTGGGGGTGTAGCCGTTTCAACAGCCGTCTGTTCCTCCATTTTTGCCTCGTCAGCAGAATCACTGGGGTGCTCCAGCACTTTCAGAGAGAGTCCGAGGCGGTGTTCTTTGGGATCCATGGAGATAATACGCCAGGGGCGCGTTTCTCCTATCTTAACTATTTCCGTGGGGTCCTTCACTGGTTTATCGGACAGTTCGGACACGTGGGCTAGGCCGTGTATCTCCGGGTCCAGTTCCACGAACACCCCGAATGGGTTCGCCTTTAAGACTTTGCCCTGCACCATGTCATTCACATGGTAGCGCTCATCCACCTTTCTCCAAGGGTCGTCGATGAGGCGACGGAAGGAGAGCGATATCTTGGAGCCATCGATGTTGATGATCTTAGCCTTCACGCGGTCGCCTACTTTCACCATGTCGCGCGGGTTGTCTATGCGCTGCCAGGCAAGTTCGGAAATATGCACTAAGCCTTCCAGACCCTCTCCGAATTCCACGAAGCAGCCGAAATCCACCACGCCGGAAATCTTGCCCTCAATGGCGTCACCGACTTTGTACTGGCCGAGCTTGTCCTTCTGCTGTTCTTCCCAGGCCGCGCGTTCGGAAACAATCAGCTTTTCATCGGCCTCTTGCACTGTGATCACCTTTACCTCCAGTGCTTGCCCGGCGAACTGCTTCAGGAGCTCGAGAATGCGGTTCTTGTCGCCACCTTCCACGCGTGGATAGTGCTCCACCGCCAGTTGCGAGACGGGCAGAAAGCCTGCCACCTGGCCGAGCTTAATCATGAGCCCGCCCTTGTTGGCGTCCACTACCAGTACCGACACGATTTCGGCGCTCTGCCGTAATTCCTCCAGGTGACCCCAGGCCTTCTGGTGGCCAGCATGGCGGAAGGAGAGTTCGAGCTCGCCTCGTTCATTTTCCAACTCCAGTACCGTGGCCGCTACTTTGTCGCCCACCTTTAAATTTGAGTACTCACCCGATTCATCAGTGAGCTCACGGCCGCGGGCAATGCCCGTGGTAAACCCTGGAATGTCCAGCCGCACCTCGCGTTTCCCTACGGTTAGCACCACACCCTCAATAATATCTCCTACCTTGGGTACAGCTGTAGCATCGCCCGAAGCCAGGAGCTGTTCCATAGCTGCGTTAGTCGTGGGCTCCAGTTGTTTTCTTTTAGCCATATAGCAAATAAAAAATCGCCTTACCTCGCATGAGCGCATTCGCGCGCCGTGCAGGTCCCTGGGGGTTACCCTCGCCTTAGGCGGGGGGTCCCAGCAGAAGAAATTAGAGAGCTGTTATTAAGCGTTGGTACTTTAGCTTAACTCGGCTTTTTTGGCAAGATATCTTAGTTTTAGGGCTTCCAGGGGCCATCCCGGCTCCTTGCCAAGAGGCTTATTTTAGTGCTAAAATCAGGCTAGAATCTATGCTTATACAGTGGTTTGGTCAGGCCTGTTTTAAGGTGCAAACCAAATCGGGCCCCAATGGTGAGGTTACGGTTATTTTTGACCCCTTCGATGTCTCGAGGGTCGGTTTGGCGTTGCCCAAGCTTACCGCCGACGTGGTGGCGGTAAGCCATGACCACTTCGACCACAATCACCTGGCGGCCGTGAGTGGGGACTACTTTTTGGTACATGGTCCGGGAGAGTACGAGGCCAAGCAGACTTTTTTCTACGGCATTGCCGGTTGGCACGATAATTCAGGCGGTTCTGAGCGTGGCTCCAATACCATGTACCTCTTGGAGAGTGAGGGTATCTCGGTGGCGCACCTGGGGGACATCGGACAGACTGAACTAACCTCTGAACAGCTTGAGTATCTGGAGGGAGCCGACGTGCTGCTTATTCCTGTGGGTGGTGTGTACACGGTGAACGCCAAGCAAGCCCACGAGTTGATTAACCAGATCGAACCCCGTATCGTCATTCCTATGCACTACAAGTTGCCAGGGCTTAAGATTGAGCTGGAGGCCTTGGATAAATTCGTAAAGGAATTGGGGCTCGCGCCACAGGTGGAGGAAAAGCTCAGGCTCACCAAGAAGGATTTGCCTCAGGAAGAAACCAAACTCGTGATACTTAAACCGTAACAGAAAGATGCCGCACGCCCCGGCCCACGCGCATTCTCAGCATTCTTCTCGCCGCTCACCGCATCCGGGTTGGTTGGTTGTTTGCTTACTACTCACCCTCGCGCTTACCGTGTTAACCATGTGGTACAATCTCACCCGCCGATCTGCCTCGTCCGATAGTCTGTTTAGCACTATGAGCAAGCGGTTCGAGCAGGGGTTTGCCCAATCATTCTCATTCACCAACCGCTAGCGTATGCCGCCCGTTCACCCTCACACCCCCGCACCATCCACCACGCCGCCACCCTCACGGTTGGTGCAGCGTCCTATAGTGGAGGAAATGCAGGAATCGTACCTCGATTATGCTATGAGCGTTATCGTATCCCGCGCTCTACCAGATGTGCGGGATGGCCTTAAGCCGGTACACCGCCGCATTCTCTACGCCATGTGGGACATCGGCCTCAAACCTACAGCCAAGCTCCGCAAGAGCGCGGCGGTGGTAGGTGAGGTAATGGCCAAGTACCACCCGCACGGTGACATTGCTATTTACGATACACTAGTTCGCATGGCCCAGTCGTTCTCTATGCGCCAGGTGCTCATTACTGGCCAGGGCAACTTCGGTTCGGTGGATGGCGACGGCGCTGCTGCCATGCGCTACACCGAGGCCAAACTGGCGCCGGTGGCGGAAGAACTGTTAGCCGACATAGACAAGCAGACGGTTAATTTTATTCCCAACTACGACGACTCTACGGCTGAGCCCTCGGTACTGCCGGCCAGGCTCCCCAATTTGCTCCTGAACGGCACTATGGGTATTGCTGTGGGTATGGCCACCTCCATCCCGCCGCACAATTTGGGCGAGGTTATAGACGCGACTCAGCACCTCATAGAGAACCCGGAAGCGGATGTAGACGACCTAATGAAGTTCGTGCAGGGGCCGGATTTTCCGACTGGTGGGGCCATTTTCAACAAAGCTGATATTAAACAGGCCTACGCTACAGGCAAGGGCTCCATTGTTATGCGCGCCAAGGCCGAGATAGAGGAAGGCAAGGGCGGTTTCCAGATTATTGCCACCGAGCTGCCGTACCAGGTAAATAAGGCCGAGCTGTTAATGCACATTGCGGAACTGGTGAAGGATAAAAAGCTAGAGGGTATTCGCGATCTCAGGGACGAATCGGATAAAGATGGCATTCGGGTGGTCATTGAGCTCAAGAAGGACGCCTACCCCCGCAAGATCCTTAACCAGCTGTACAAGCAAACGAATTTTCAAACCAGTTTCCACGTGAATTGCTTGGCGTTGGTGGATGGCCTGCAGCCGCGTGTGCTCACCCTAAAGAACGTATTGGAGTACTATCTCAAGCACCGTCAGGAAGTGGTGAAGCGCCGCACCGAGTTCGACCTCGGTAAGGCCAAGGATCGGGCCCACATTTTGGAAGGTTTGGTGATGGCGCTCGAGGATATCGATCGCATTATCGCCACCATTAAGAAATCGCGCGACAAAGAGGACGCCAAGCAAAACCTCATTCAAAAGTTCAAGCTCTCTGAGCGCCAAGCCGATGCCATTTTAGAAATGAAGCTCTCACAGCTGGCGAACCTGGAGCGGCTCAAGCTGGAAGAGGAGCTAAAAGAAAAGAAAAAGTTGATTGGCGAACTGGAAGACCTGCTGGCGCACCCCAAGAAGATTCTAGGTGTTATTAGGCAGGAGCTCACGGATTTGAAAGCCAAGTATGCGGACGAGCGTAGGACCAAGGTGTATGCCGGGGCAGTAGACAAGTTCACGCAGGAGGACCTTATCCCGAACGAAGCTACGGTTATCATTATTACGCACGATGGTTACCTTAAGCGTCTTCCTCCCGATACGTTCAAGGCCCAGGGCCGCGGCGGTAAGGGTGTTATAGGCCTAACGGCCAAAGAAGAAGACGCGGTGGAGCACCTATTCTCCACCACCACCCACGCCGACCTGTTATTTTTTACTACAAAAGGAAGAGTTTTTGAACTTAAGGCCTACGACGTGCCCCAGGCCTCGCGCACAGCCAAGGGACAGGCTGTCGTGAACTTTTTGCAGCTCGCGCCCGAGGAAAAAGTATCGGAGGTTTTATCGCTCACCGATTGGGCTGGCTACAAGTTCCTCATTATGGTTACGAGGCAGGGTGTGATTAAGAAAGTGCCCATAGATGCTTTTGTCAACGTGCGGCGCTCGGGGCTTATCGCCATTAAACTAAAGCCCTCCGACCAGCTCTTTTGGGTAAAGCCAGCTACAGGAGAGGATGAGGTTATGTTGGTAACAGCCAAGGGCCAGAGTATCCGTTTTAAAGAAAAGGCGGTGCGCCCGATGGGCCGGGGTGCGGCTGGGGTGCACGGTATGAGGCTTAAGGCGGGGGACGAGGTAACAGGTATGGACCTTATAAACGAGGGAAAACCAAGTTCAGACGAACAGTTACTCGTCATAACATCTTTAGGGTACGGGAAACGAACCAGGTTAAAGGAGTATAAGGTGCAAGGTCGTGGTGGCAGTGGTATTCGTACCGCACACGTAACCCAGAAGACCGGCCAGGTAGTCTCGGCCTTTGTGGTGAACGCCAAGAGGGAGAAAGAGGATTTGATTGTTATGTCAAACAACGGCCAGGTTATCCGCCTGCCACTTAAAGCTGTTTCGGTCCTCGGGCGCGACACGCAGGGCGTTCGTATTATGCGCTTTAAAGCATCTGGTGATCAGGTGGCGAGCGTTACCTTCGTGTAAGCACTTCATGTGAGTAAACTCCAGTAGCACGTAGCTGCTGGAGTTTTGTTTGACATTTAAGTAAGACTATATTAAGGTAGCGAGTCAAGCATTAGTTTGCTTGATTCAATAACAAATAAATATAAACACAATAGGCCTGGCGAGAGCTAGGGAATCGTGCGAGAGCCTGATAACAAAACCGCGAGAGCGGAGAAAATAGGAGCTTAACAATGGAAAAGCAATTGTTGACAATGGATAACGATACCATGAGTTATCCGTATTTGACTCCAAAATTTTTTGGGGAAGCTGTCACGCCTACCCTGGTCAAAATATTTTGTCATCTCTTTCTTCTACACAATCACAACGATGCTCATTCTAAGGAATATATCCGGCCCAAATTGGTAGAGATTGCTGGAAAAATTACCGGTCTTGACTGGCGTGAGGCAGCATCTGCCATAGAAGGAGTAGCTAGTCTGTCTCCTTTTGTGACAAAGACCTGGCTTGATGTTTTGAACGACCTCTTTAATGGTGCAAATCCCGGCGACCCTAGCAGCGTTGAGTTCCAAAAGGGCGCGGTTATCGGTCTGTTTAATATAGCTATGCTAAGCCGGGACTATAGTAAGTGGTCAGAAATCAATGAGTTACAGGAACTCTTTATTAATTTGTTGAAGAGTGTATGCACTTATGATGAGCCCGAACGTGGTTTAACGGTGAGCAGCGTTAGAGATGACAAAGAGTTCATGAACGCTCTCAAAAAAACAATAAGAGGAGATTTTGTCAAAAATTGTACATTATTCAAAAATAGTTCCACCTGCTTCGAGCAATTCTCCGAATCAATAGGAGAGAATGAAGAGAGTAACCTTGTGGGCGAGGAAGTGTTTGATATCATAGGTTACACTTACCTTGCTGGACTCACGGATAAAGAAAGGCTCGGCATCGTTCTCCGAGTAATTCTCCAAAGGAGAAAATGACGGATGTTTGACAAATGGCCCAGAACTGTTACAATCTTTATGAACAGTAGGGCCATTTTTATTATTTTACTTTTGAATTATGGGTTTGCCAGGTCACAGACGTACCTCGTCCGATAAGCGCCGGCGCGCTTCGCACTTTGCCCTTAAGCCGTCCAGCTTTACAGTTTGCTCGCATTGTAAGCAGGCGGTTTTGCCGCACCAGGTGTGCCGCAATTGTGGCTACTACCGCGGCCGGCAGGTGCTTAAACTAAAGAGCAGGCTCGTGGGCCGCGCTAAAGCGCGTGCCGCCGCCGAAGCCGAGAAAAAGGCCGAGAA
>JAUYKG010000009.1 GCA_030700105.1 Candidatus Veblenbacteria bacterium | reverse complement strand
TCCTCACTATGGAAGTTTTCCGGTTACCATGTTGATGAAAATGGTAAGGCACCTAAACGAGTGGCAGGTGCCGGCAAGCTTGAGTACAATAGCCGTTTGCGTTCAATGCTCTGGCGTGTTGGAGGTAGCCTACTTAAGGCTGGCATTCGTTACTACTGCACAAAATGTGGTGAGCAAAGGCCGCCTGCTAGCGAGACTGAGGAGCTGAAGTGCGCAAAGTGCGGTGGCAAGGAATTTAAGCCTAAGTCCATCAGCAAGTTTGCGGAATACTACCATGAGCAGAAAAATCTTTACTATGTTAAATTCTATAATAGGGGGGTAAAAATAGTAAAAGCTTCAGAGCTGCCTAAGGACGAAGAGGGAAAACGCTATGAACCTGCGGATATGATTTCTGAAGGCCATATTCACGCTATGGCTCTTAGGAAGATGCTCAAACTGTTCTTATCCTGCTTATGGCAGGTATGGCGCCAGGCAGAAGGTTTGCCGTTGACCGAACCCTATGCCAAGGCCAAAGCTGGCCACCCGCATGTAATTGATCCCTGGAGCATGATAGATAAACCAGCAAAGAAAGTGGGGTAGGAGACTTTTGGCCTGTAGGTGAGAGCAACCCAAAAGACGCGAGCGAGCCATTGATCTCGAGTAAACCAGGTAGACAAAGCGAGCCAATCATATCTAGCAAACCAGATAAGTAAAGCGAGCCAGAGTCGCGGAGAAAACCAGGAGTTTTGAGCGAGCCAGGAGGATAAAGTAACCCATTGCATTTGAGCGAGCCTAGACTTCTAAGGAAACCAGGTAAGGGAAGCGAGCCATCAAAATGGAGAAAACCACTAAACTCGAGCGACCCCTGACTGAAAAATCAGTTAGGGGTTTATTTTTTTAGCTAAGGCTTCTACACTAGGTAGGCGATATGACACCCAAGAAAACAGTTACCCCAGGCACTAAGGCTTCTACCATTCAGCTCTGGTACGGAGAGAATCAGTCGTTACTGGAAGTTGAGCTAGGGAAGTGGATAGCGCTTTTTCGCGCCAAGTATCCGGCCGCGCAGGTGCGGCGTTTTGAGTATGTGGCGGGGGCGGAAGGTGAGCTGGCACAGGCTGTACACCAGGCCGTAAGCGGCGGCGGGATGTTCGCTCAGAAGATTTTGGTGGTGCTCTCTGGCGCTTTAGCTGTTGATGCCAAGAGCGAGCTGGGGGAGTTGCTGCTTAATGTGTGCTCGGCCCCGCCTAAGGATTTGGTGCTCGTGCTGGCAGAAACCAAAAAGGTGGCCTGGAGCAAGCCTTTAGCCAAGGCTTTAAAGAAACTAGTAGAAGAGGGCAAGCTCACACTTAAGGAGTTTGCCAATCTTTCATCCCAGGAGCTCGAGCAATGGATTGTGGCACGCGCTAAAGAGGAGGGCGGCAAGCTAGGTCCGAGCGTGGCTAGGCTTCTAGCCCAGGCTGTAGGGAACGACTTTTTTGCCCTGGCTCAGGAAATTGCCAAACTTACGGCCTATCGAGGAGGGGAGGAAGTGCGGGCAGTTGATATAGATGAATTAGTGGCGCCAAAATTACAGGATGACGTGTTCGTTTTTTTGGATGCAGTTGGCCGCCGCGACCTGCGCGCCGCCAACCAAGCCCTGGCGCGACAGTTCGCCCAGGGCGCCTCACCTCAGAGCCTAGTGGGTTTATTGGCCTGGCATGTGCGGGTACTGGCGCTAGTGCGGGAAGCGCTTGATGGCAGTAGTAAAAGGGCTGGCAGTCGCGAATTGGCGCAGGAATTGGGCCTGCATCCTTTTGTGGTTACGAAAACGCTCCAGCAGATACCGTACTATTCCACTAGCCGTATTGCCTGGTTGTACGACGAACTTTCCAATTTGGACGTAAAGCTTAAGAGTACGCGTACCGACCCCCAGGTGCTGTTTGGGTTATTCTTAAGCAAGCTCAGCGCACTTAAGCCCGTTTCTTAATTGCTATTTCTCTAGAGAAGTAGTGCAAGAGTCGTCACGCCGGTCTGTGGCCCAGGCAGTGCTCGCCGCGCTTATTGCCGAGCCCTATGCTAAACGACCACAGCACGGTTTCGTCGGTCGTTCGCGCGTCTCCCCTGCCTACCGCAGGCAGGCGCTCTGCGCTGGCCCTACGACAGGGTGGCACAAACGCACAAAAACAAAATACCCCACCAAGGCGGGGTATTTTAAGATACAGTTATGATTACTTCTTACTGGCGCTGTGGAAGAGTTTCATTAAGCGCGATTTGAGGCGGCTGGCAGTGTTTGGCTTCAACGCCCCTTTTTGAGCAGCACGATCAAGTCTTGTTACGGCTTGTTTCACAAGCTCCTTAGCCTCGTTGCTTTTGGCAACTATTGCTTTGCGCGCCTGGCGCAGGGCAATTTCTACACCCGATTTCACTTTTTGGTTGCGGGCGGTGCGCTTCTTGGTTTGCCGCAAGGCTTTGGTCGCGGCACTAGTATTAGGCATAGCAAAAAATTATAATTATGAATTACGAATTAAGCTGACGCTGAGCCGAGAGCGTTGGCTTAGTCACAGCGGAAGTAGTGTAGGACGCCTTGACAAGACTGTCAATTCTGGGATTCAAGCTTGGCTCTGAGGATGGAACTCTTGTAGTGGTCGGCACGGTAGGGCTTGAGGCGAACCAGTTTAATGTTGAGCCCCAGGATCTTTAAATCCTGCTCCAGGGTGGTGGTGAGCAGGAACTGGTCGTAGCCGAGCGCGATAACATCGGGGTCAATCTCCCGTACCAGCTGATAGCGGTGGCTAAGCTCAGCCTGCCCCAGCAGAGCCTTGGTTACAAAGGGGAGCCTACTCACGCCCGCCAGCCTAGCATTCTCATTCTGTAATGGTTTTCTGCCCTTGAGCTTTTCCGAATTCTTATCGCGCGCTACCACCGCGTAGAGTTCGCGGCCGAGTTTGCGGGCTTGCCGCAAAAAGGAAAGGTGTCCGGCGTGCAAGAGGTCGAAAGTACCAAAGGCAAGTACACGTTGTAGTTTGGCTGGAGGCATAGTGTGGGGATAGCAGAGAATTTATCTGTTTCGGCGTCTTTTTGCTGCGCGGCCCGTTGGCAGCAGGGGCGTGAGTTGGTTAATTTGGTCCCGTAAGGCGGCGGCCCGTTCGAACTCCAAATTCTGGGCGGCTAATTCCATTTGGGCGGAGAGGTCGCGTATGAGGTTTTTAATCTCCTCAGGGTGAAGTTTATCAAGTTTGAGCTCAACCGCAAGTGGAACATTTTCCGGCCTCGCTTTGGCGCCCGCCAACCTACTCTCGCGCACTGCCTTAATGATGGTTTGGGGCGTAATGTCGTGAGCACGGTTGTAAGCCTCTTGTGTTTGGCGCCGGCGTTGGGTTTCGCTTATGGCGCGGCGCATGGAACCCGTTATGGTGTCGGCGTACATTATGACATGCCCTTCGGCATGCCGGGCCGCCCGGCCCATGGTTTGCACCAGGGCGGTTTCGCTGCGCAGGAAGCCTTCCTTGTCTGCGTCCAAAATGGCTACCAAGCTTACCTCCGGCAGGTCCAAGCCTTCGCGCAGCAAGTTAATACCCACCAACACGTCCACTTCACCGAGCCGTAAACTACGCAAAATTTCCAGGCGCTCCATCGTTTCCACGTCCGAGTGGATATAGTGCACCTTAATACCTTCGTCCTGTAGGAAATCGGCCAGGTCCTCGGCCATACGCTTGGTGAGCGTGGTTACTAGCACGCGCTGATGTTTTTTTATCCGTTGCCTCACTGCCTGCACCAGGTCGTCCACCTGGTGCTTAGTTGGTTTAATTTCTACAGTAGGGTCTAACAACCCAGTGGGGCGTAAGAGCTGTTCCGCCACCTGCTGTGAAACCTTGTGTTCGTATTCAGCCGGGGTAGCTGAAACGTATACTAGTTGGTTTACGTGTTGATTGAACTCCTCGAAGCTCAGGGGGCGGTTGTCACGGGAGGCAGGGAGCCTGAAGCCGTAATCCACCAGTGTTTGTTTGCGCGAGCGGTCTCCGCCGAGCATGCCGGTGATCTGCGGAATTGTCATGTGTGATTCGTCCACGAATACGAGCGCATCTTTGGGAAAGTAGTCGAGCAGTGTGTAGGGCGGTTCGCCTTCCTTACGACCGTCAAAGTAGCGGGAGTAGTTTTCTATGCCGTTGCAGTAGCCTACCGTGCGCAGCATTTCCAAGTCGTAGTTGGTGCGCTCTTTCAGGCGTTGCGCCTCCAAGAGCTTGCCAGTGCGTTCGAATTCCTTTAGGCGCAGTCCGAGGTCGCGCTCCATCTCCGCCAGGGCAGTTTCAAAGCGTTTGTTAGGTGCCACATAGTGGGAGGCGGGGTAGATATCGAACTGCTCAGGCTTGGAGATGGTGTCGCCGGTTAAAACCTCGCGCTCTTCCAGCTTCTCTACCACCTCACCATTGAATTCCAAGTGAAGGTATCTGTCTAAGGCATCAGCCGGAAATATTTCAACCACCTCGCCCTTCACGCGAAAGGTGCCGCGGTGAAAATCCACGTCGTTGCGCTGGTAACGAAGGTCGGTAAATTGCCGCAAGAGTTTTTGCCGAGGGAAAGGTTGCCCAGCCTTCAACTGTGCCCTCACGCGGGCATATTCTTGGGGGCTCCCCAACCCGTAAATACAGGAGACGGAGGCTACGATGAGGCAATCCCTTCGGGAAAGAATGGACTGGGTGGCGGCGTGGCGCAGGCGGTCTATTTCTTCATTCAGCTGGGTTTCCTTTTCAATATAGGTGTCGGAGGCGGGCAGGTAGGCTTCGGGCTGGTAGTAATCGTAGTAGGAGACAAAGTAGTGCACGGCGTTCTCCGGAAAGAACTCTTGGAATTCGGCCGCCAGTTGCGCAGCCAGAGTTTTGTTGTGGGAGATTACCAAGGTGGGCCGATTCAGCTGGGTAACAACATTCGCCACGGTAAAGGTTTTGCCCGAGCCGGTAACGCCTAAGAGCGTCTGGTGCCGTAAATGATTCTTTAATCCAGCCACCAGTTTGGTAATAGCCTGTGGTTGGTCGCCAGTGGGTTTAAAATCGGCCTTGAGCTTGAAGTCCATAGTAGAGTTAGTATAGAAGGGCTTAACAGGAAAAGGGAAATCCGATTTTGGGTTGAGAATTCAGACGACGAGTTTGGGTTACTTTGTCAAGACCTTTGGCGCGTCTTATACTACCTAAGCTATGATTGCCCAGCTAAAGGGTTTGGTCGCTTACGTTACCGAGCGTTCGCTGGTGGTGGATGTGGGTGGCGTGGGGTACGAGGTTTTTGTAACGCGTGAACTGGCGGCCAGGCAAAAGGTTGGGTCGCCGGTCACCTTGTGTACCCACTTGAATGTGCGCGAGGACGCGCTGGAGTTGTATGGTTTTGTTGTAGCTGGCGATCTTTCCTTTTTTAAGTTGTTACTTACCGTTTCAGGTGTAGGGCCAAAGTCTGCGCTCAATATTTTGGACGCCGTGAGTCCGGATGATGTTAGGCGCGCCGTAACGGCAGGCGACGCCACCACACTTCATCGTTTGCATGGGCTAGGCAAGAAAACCGCCGAGCGTTTGGTAACCGAGCTCAAGGATAAGGTGGAGGCGGTGGCAGGCGCGCCGCTGGCCACAGGCGACGAAGGCGTAGTATTGGAAGCCATTACCGGGTTGGGGTATTCGTTGGCCGAGGCGAGGCAGGCGCTGAAGGAAGTAGCTGGACAAGGCAACGGCTTAGCTGAGCGCATCAAGCTGGCTCTCAAGTATCTGGGGCGGCGCTAGGCTATGCCGTGGCGTGAACTGGCAGACGAGGCGCTGGTCTGGGAATTTGTTCGCTCGCTAGCCCCGCGGCCAGGGTTGTTCTTACAATCCCCGGCCTGGTCCAGGTTCCAGCAGGAGCTTGGCAATGTAACCAAAGTTTTAGGTTGGTTTGATGGCGCTCAATTAATAGGCCTCTCCTCGCTGAGCTGGCGTAGGTTGCCGCTTGGTTGGGGCTACTGGTGTTGTTCTAAAGGGCCGGTGTGGCAAACTGGAGTGACGCCTCAGGCTCAGGCCGCAGCGTTGCTTCAGCTTTACACTGCGCTGCGTGCACCCAAGACATTATTCGTGCGCCTGGAGCCGGAGTTTCCGCCGCCCGCTGCGCGCCGCACTATAGATGGTGAACCGCGCGCTACCACCGTAGTCGATTTGTCTTGTTCAGAAGCAGAACTTTTTGCTCGCATGCACGAGAAAACCAGATATAATATTCGCCTGGCCGAGCGCAAAGGGCTCACGTTCCGTTGGGGCGACCTTCAGGAGTTCGCCGGGTTTTGGTCGTTGTTGCAAGAGACGGCTCGGCGCGAGCGCTTTCGTACACATAACACTGCCCACTATCGCACGTTGCTTGAATTATTTGGCGCTGTGCCGTTTTCTACCCCGGAGTTAGCGTGTCGTTTGGGATTGGTGGAGTACCAAGGAGAACTGCTGGCCGCTAGCTTGGTAGTTATATGTAATCGCCAGGTAACCTACCTCCACGGCGCTTCTAGCCGCACTCACCACGAGCTCATGGCCCCACACCTTTTGCACGGTGCAGCTCTGCGCCAGCTACAAGCCGCGGGTTGTGTAACCTATGACCTCTGGGGTATTCAGCCGCCAGACGGCAGTCTGTCCGCCTGGGCAGGTTTTACCCGCTTTAAGCTTGGCTTTGGCGGTGAGAGTGTTGAATCTCCCGGCACCTTTGATTATCCCCTGGCGCGTTTGAGCTACTTGTTATACGGTATCATTCGCCGCTTAAGGCGAGGGGGAATGTAGGGTTACTATGGCTACACTGGAACAGGCAATTGTGTCCACTTTAAGTTGGTTTGATATCCTCGGCCAGCCGCTTACAGCTTTCGAGTGCTGGTACTACTTGTGGGACGAGGATGGCTCCGGGGGTGAAGCTACACCTCAAGATGTTTGGCGTGCCCTAGACCAGCTGAAGGCACGTGGAGCGGTTGTGGTGGAGCGGGGTTTTTGGCAGCTTACGGCTACCCGATCGTATGTGCCAGAGCGTTTGGCGCGCGCCCGTTGGTCAATCAAGAAGTTTCGCCGTGCCCAGGCCGCCGCCAGGTTATTGGCGAGGGTTCCTTTTGTACGCCTGGTGGCGTCTGTGAATACTTTGGCCATGGAAGGGGCGCGGCAGGAAAGCGATATTGATCTCTTTATTGTGGTACGTGCCGGACGGCTCTACCTCACCAGGCTTTTCGTAACGGCTGTTGTGCACCTGTTGGGTCGGCGACGTCACGGGCAGCGCGTAACAGACCGGCTATGTTTGTCGTTCTATGTTAGCGACGACCAACTTAACCTTAAGCCCTTAGCGTATGTTGATGATCCTTACCTTAGTTTTTGGTTGGTGAGCATGCTGCCACTCACGGGCTTAGCTACATTCAACAGGTTTCTGGCCGCCAACAGTTGGGTGGAACACTCCTTGCCTCATCGTTTGGCTGTGGGCGCGGCGCCGGACCTAGCCCCTACAACCTCCTGGTGCGCGCGTGCGGCTGAGTGGTTGCTGGGGGGCGCAGTGGGAACCTGGTTGGAAGCGGTTGCGCGCTGGGGCCAGGTCCGGCGAATAAAGAAACACTCCGCCTCGCGCCTGGGTGACGGCACCACTGCCGTGGTGGTTACGGATAGCGTACTCAAGTTCCATGAGACTGATCAGCGGCCTGTGCTGGCTGGGCGGTTCCGCGCCCGCCAACACCAGGCCTTAGCTAGCTTAAATTCGGCTTAGACTTCTTATGTTCCCCCCCGTTGTTATTGCCGCGGCTGGACGCGGCACCAGGATGAAGGAGCTCTCGACCGAGAAACCAAAGCACCTTATTGAGGTGAACGGCAAGCCGTTCCTGTACTACCTCTTGTTTCACATTCAGCGGGCCGGGTTCAGGAGGATCATCATTATTACAGGACACCTGGCGGAGCAGTTTGATAGTTTCGCGGCACAGTACCGTACCGAATTTCCGGGTCTGGAACTCGTGAACCAGTATGCCGCGGTGGGGCAGGAGCGATACGGTTCACTCCTGCCCTTGTTGGCGGTCCGTAATTTGGTGGGCCCAGAGCCGTTCCTAGTTGCGAACGGTGACCACCTGTATTCCGTGCGTGATCTCTCCACCTTCCGCGATTTACATGACGATTATCACTACGTGGCTGCCACCACCGTGGCCGATCCCACCAAGTTCGGCACCTTGGTAACGAACAGCGATCAGCTCCTAGTACGGGTGGACGAAAAAGTATCCCAACCGGTTACCAATCTCATTAACGCCGGCTTGTATCGGTTCACGCCGGAGGTTTTTACCGCCGCCGATACCGTGGAGCTCTCACCGCGCGGCGAGTATGAGATTACGGATGCGATTACTAGGCTGGCCGAGGAGCGGAAAGTGAAGGTTGTCCCCCTGCAAGATTACTGGCTTGATTTCGGGCGGCCGCAGGATATCGCCTCGGCGGAAGAGATTGTGAATAACCATTACCAGACCTAAGCGATTGTACTACTATCAAGTAAGGCCACGGGGGCAAATTTGTGCGCCCGTAGTTCAATGGATGCCTATCTGCCGGTAGGCGGGGAGCACGGGTCCGAGTTTATCCGCCGCAGGCAGAGAGCCTGGGATATAGGCTTGTCCTGTAACTTTAAAACTAACCCCATTTGAGAGTTAGGTACGTAGTGATTCTGCCCATGCGCCCGTAGTTCAATGGATAGAGCACGGGCCTCCGGAGCCCGGGATACAGGTTCGATTCCTGTCGGGCGCAAAGGCTGGCTCGGTATGTACCTAAGAGTGTCGGGGTGAAATTATCCCACTATGAGGGGCAGGCGGTCGGGTGCAAGGGTTGGTCTGGTACTGGCGGAGTTAACTAGTAGAGATTGGGTTTCTGATATATACTTAGGGCTGTATCATCTCAATACTTTATCCATTTAAATCCTTCGTCGTTTCCCTTAGGGAGCGGCGGACTTATCCCAAGACTATGGACCTCAGCCAACGTTTAGCCACCTCTTTTTCTCCCAGTCAGAGTGAGCCGCCGATAGCCCACACCCTGGCGAGTATTACTCGCTGGGGAGTACGTGTGTTGATGCTCCTCTTACCGCTCATGTTCCTACCCTCGACATTCGAGGGGCTCGAGTTCAATAAACAGTTTTGGCTGCTGGGTGTGGGTTTCGTGCTTTTGGTGATATGGTTCGGACAGGTAGTGGCCACGCGTCAGGCGAATTTGATCCGTTCACCTTTGCACTGGTCCGTACTCGCGCTTGTGGTAGTGGCGATAGGTTCTACGATTACTTCGGTAGACCCCATTACCTCCACCTTGGGTTTTTACGGTCGTTTTAACGGTGGGCTCCTGAGTGTAGTGGGGTACGTGCTTTTGTTCTTTCTGGTTACCGTTAGCACACGCGACCGCCACGACACTCATTGGTTGCTCGGAGCCTGGCTCAGCGGGGTGGGTGTGGCCAGCCTAGTGTTAGTATTGCAGCTTTTAGGTTTGCGGTGGTTGCCGTTCGCGGCCGCCGGAGTGTCCAGCTTTACGCCTCTTGGTGGGGCGCTGAATGCCGTGGTGCTTGCACTCGCAGCTTCGTTGCCCCTCGCCATCTATTTCGCCCGGGCAGCCAAGTTCGCTTGGCTAAGAACATTAGCGCTCATTCTTAGCATACTCGTGTTGGTGGTTCTCGTTCTGGTGGATTATCACTTGGGATGGCTCGGTGTGGGAGTGGGCGCGGCCGCCTGGCTAGCCCTGCTCTTTTATAAGAACGAAACCGCCGGGTTCCAGTGGGCCGTCGTACCGGCCCTGGCGATAATTTTAAGCCTGGTGGCGTGGCCGCTCACGTTGGTAAACCTCACGCGCGCGTCGGTTCCAGTGGAGGTGAATTTGTCCTTGTCCGCCAGCTGGAAGATTGCCCTGCAGAATGCCAAAGGGAATCCGCTTTTGGGCACCGGGCCCGATACCTTTAGTTACGGGTTCTCCAAATTCAAGCCGGAGGGCTTTAATGACTCCAATTTTTGGACCTTCCGTTTTAATCGTGCCACTTCAGAATTCGCGCAAGTCTTAAGCACCACCGGCTTCCTTGGTCTGGCCGCTTTTCTGGCGTTACTCGGGTCCGGGCTCTACTTGGCCTGGACCGCGCTCAAGGACCGTATGGCCGATGATTGGTACCTGCGGGCGGCCGTAGTTGCGAGCTACCTGGTGTTGGTGGTGGCACAGGTAGTGTACTTCCTCAATACCACGCTCGCGGTAATGACCTGGCTCATGTTGGGTCTCCTGGCCGTTATGAGCAGCCGCCAGCAACGCAGGCTTTCGCTCACTGATTCGCCCCGTGCTTCGCTTTCCTTCTCGTTCGGGTTGGCGGTGGTTGTACTGGCGGCGGCGGCTGTGTGGCTGGGTATCATTCGCTTTTGGTTGGCCGACGCGGCATATGCCCGAGCCCAGCGCGCCCCCTTGACCGTGGAGGGGCTTACCCAGGCGCAAACCGATCTTACCGAAGCGGTGAATCTAAACCCTTGGCGCGACACCTACCGCGTGAGTTTGGCGCAGGTACTACTTGGTTTGGCCAACAACGAGGCCAGTCAGCAGGCGGCGGCCACGGAGGAAGAACAACAAGTTCAAGTACAGCGGCTGCAAACGTACATCGCCGCTTCAATTGCAGCGGCCCGTTCTGCCACCGAGCTCTCCAGCCAGAACGTGGCCAACTGGGAAACCCTAGGCTCTATTTACCGCGGTACTGTGTTGTTCGCGCTCGACGCCGAGCCGTGGGTTATTAGTTCTTTCGAACAAGCAGTGGCACTCGAACCGTCCAACCCGGCGCTCTTTACCGAACTCGGTAAGGCTTACCTTATTTCCGCCAGCCGCAAGCGCCAGCAGGCGGCTGAGGTCAAAGACGACGAGCGGAGTAAGCTTGAATTGGAAGCCTCGGAGCAGCTTACGCGCGCACTGGAGCAGTTCGCGCGTGCCGTCGCACTTAAACCCGATTACGCGCCAGCTCACTTTCAAGAGGTCTTAGCCTTGGAACTGCAAGGTAAGTTTGCCGAGGCGATTGACAAGCTGGAGCGGCTACGTGAATCTATCCCCCAGGATATTGACGTGCTCTATGAGCTAGGGAGTTTGGCCTATAATACGAGCGATTACAACAAGGCCGAGGAGGCCTTCTCCACTATTACCGCGCTCGTACCTAATCACTCCAACGCCCATTTTAGTTTACACCTGGTGTACCAGAAAAAGGGCGAGATTGATAAGTCCATCGCCGAGCTTGAGAAAGTATTGGAACTAAACCCGGGGAACGCCGAGCTCACTAAACTATTGAATGATCTTAAGAGCGGTACCGCAGCCACCCCTGCTCCGCCTCAGCCCTAAAAATGTGCCGCCCCCCGCCGGGCGGCTGCCTATGTCACTCAAGCATTCCATCCGCGCCCTCGCGCCGGCCCCTTTGTTGT
Source organism: Candidatus Veblenbacteria bacterium (assembly GCA_030700105.1). GTDB lineage: Bacteria > Patescibacteriota > Patescibacteriia > Veblenbacterales > UBA10138 > JAUYKG01. The sequence continues at coordinate 1,585 of JAUYKG010000009.1, read as the reverse complement.
CGCTCTACCACTGGCTCATGTCCTGGTGGGCAGTGTTGCTCTATGGGTTCCCCGCCCGCCGCTTGGTGGTAGTGGGAGTTACCGGAACCAAAGGCAAATCTTCAACCTGCAGCATGCTCTGGCACATTTTGGAACAGACCGGGCACTGCACCGGCCTGGTTTCAACCGCTCAGTTCGCCGTGAGCAGGCAGGTTTGGCTTAATGATCTTAAAATGACCATGCCAAGTCGCTCGGCACTCCAGCAGTTATTCCGACGTATGGTGCGGGAAGGGTGTACACACGCGGTGGTGGAGACTTCATCCGAAGGTTTGGCGCAGTGGCGACATGTGGGGTTACCATACCACGTGGCGGTGCTGACCAATCTGGCGCCCGAGCACCTGCAGGCACATGGCGGGTTCGAGGCCTACCGGAGCGCCAAGGCGCGTTTGTTCCAAACAGCTGCTCGTGGCGGGGGGATAGCGGTACTGAACCTGGACGATAACGCGGCCGATTACTTTACTAGGTTCGCAGGCAGACGGGTGTGGGGTTACACGTTCCAGGCTGCGCAGAAGTCAGGTTTGGAAGATGTGCTCTCGGCCAGGTTGATTAGTGTTACGGCCGCACAGGTGGAGTTCGAAGTACAAGGCGTACGCACAAACTTGTCGGTTGGCGGTGAGTTCAACGCCCAGAACGCTCTCGCGGCTATGACGGCGGCTTTGGCTTTGGGTGTGCCGTTAGAAAAATCCGCCGCCGCTCTGGCTTCGTTCCCCGGTACGCCGGGCCGCTTGGAATTTGTGCAGCACCAACCTTTCGCCGTGGTGGTTGATTACGCTCACACGGTGGAATCCTTGGAGGCGGTTTATCGTACCCTCAAGGGCCCGGGTAAGCTCATTGCGGTTTTGGGTTCGTGCGGCGGCGGGCGCGATAAGCAGAAGCGAGAACCTCTAGGTAAACTGGCAGGTCAGTATGCTGATTACGTAGTGGTAACTGACGAAGACCCGTACGACGAGGAACCGCGTTCGATAATGGAGGTGGTCGCCGCTGGTGCACGGGTAGCAGGCAAACGTGAGAGTGAGAGTTTATGGATTATCGAGGATAGACGCGCGGCCATTCACCATGCACTCACTCTGGCCAAAGCAGGAGATGTTGTTGTTATCACAGGTAAAGGTGCCGAGCAGTGGTTAATGAAAGCGAACGGCAAAAAAATCCCGTGGGATGATAGACAGGTAGTGCAAGAAGAACTCGCGCCCACTAAAGCCTAGGCCAGTTATATAGTGGGGAAAGCGGATATGCCATTAGAAAAATCAAGGTGTATAAAAATGTCCGGCCGGACACAAAAATACACCTCGGTAATTAGTGAGTTTGGGCGGGGAGGTTTTAATTTCCCGTATTAACGTGTTAACACGTTAATACAGAGCAGAGTGGTTACTTCCTATGTGGTTCCAAGGTATTGAACCATTACGAGTTATTGACTTAGCCCAAGAAATATGCTATAATTGCTATATTAAAGTAAAAAGTCCTTTAGATTATCAGGAAAAACAAAAATAAACCCCTTTAGTATGGTGGTACCCATCATAACCCACTATTGGTACTGGTGTATGCTAGC
>JAUYKG010000002.1 GCA_030700105.1 Candidatus Veblenbacteria bacterium | reverse complement strand
TATACCATCCACTTTGGCAATTCGTCCGGTTATACATTCTTGGCTTCGCTAGCCAACAATTCCGCGGTTGACCATTTCTTAAGCACTAATTCCGGCTGGCGCGCGCCCACCGCCAACACGCAGAACGCCAGTGGCAATAGCTGGTCTGGCGCCAGCAATGCTTACACTAACGGCAGTGGCAGTGCTTATGATAATGGCGGGCACCAGCACCGTTACTATAATTTTAGTGTTCCTGCTATTCCCCCCGGCACAACTATAAATGGCATCGAAGTGCGAGCCGACGCCTGGTCAGCCGGCAGTACAGCGACCAGCGATTGCCAGCTGGGGGTGGACCTTTCTTGGAGTACTGGTGATCCGGGTAGTTGGACAAGCGAAAAGATTCAGACACTTACTAACAGTGAGGCGACCTATACCCTAGGCAGTGCAACCGATAGTTGGGGTAGCCACGTTTGGCAGCCAGCAGATTTTTCCAATGCGAATTTCCGCTTGCGCGTGCGCGATATTGACCCGGGAGCTAGTTGTGCCGACACCGCCACCACGCAGCTTGATCTGGTGCAAGTCAGGGTCCATTACAATTCCAGCACCTTGGTTGACGTGGATGCGGAAAATGCTGACGGCGATTACTTTTTTATCTCGCCGACCTCAGCTGAAATGCAAGGTATTTTTACCCAAGTCGGGGAGCAAGTTTGTCCAGCCGCTGGCGCCTTACCACCCGGTTCGCCCACCACTGCCAGCTTGGTGGTAATTACCCACGTGCTAAACGACAATGGCGGCTCGCAGCAGGCAGCGGACTTCACCATAAACCTAAGCGCGGTTAACCCTTCGCAAACCTCGTTCGCCGGCTCCGAATCACCGGGCATTGTTGTAACAGTGGAGCCAGGCGCTTACAGTGTGGACGAGGGGAGCCTTGGCCCTTATACCAAAACCTTGGGCGTGGGCTGCTCGGGCACGCTCGCGGCGGGTGATACCAAAACCTGTACCATAACGAACGATGATTTGCCTCCACCCCCGCCCCCGCCACCGCCACCGCCCCCACCCCCGCCCAACATTACCCTGGGCTCGTGGCAAGAGGTGCCGGGCAGCCTATGAATAGTATTATATCCATTTGCTAATTAACGGCAGAGGTGCTAAAACCTCTATTATCAGCCCGCAGAATAACTTTTAACAGCTAACATATAACAATCTTATGATAAACCTTGTTCACCTTCAGAAAAATCAAAAAGGGTTCACTCTAATTGAAATATTGGTGGTTATTGGCATTATTGCCATCTTGGCTGCCATTGCGATAATTGCCATCAATCCAGCGAAGCAGTTTGCCCAAGCTCGCAACTCACAGCGCACGAGCAACGTAAACTCCATTTTGAATTCTATAGGTCAGCGTATGGCGGATAACAAAGGCGTGTTTGCTGGTGAGTTCACTGTCGGTGGCAGCTCCTATACCTGCCCGACAATTCCTGCGGCAGACGGAATTGACTCGGCGAGTGATGGTACAGGCACGAATTTTGATTGTCTCGTACCGACATACGTCCCCTCGCTTCCGATTGATCCTGGTACTGTAACTGCTCCCGACACCGGTTATACAGTGGCCTTGAACGCCGCCGGGCGGGTGACTGTCTGTGCCCCGAATGCTGCCACCGAATCCGCGGTCCCTAACGCGGCGACAATCTGCGCCACTCGTTAAAGGGCCAAAAATCAGTCTTGATTACTAAGTTATTAGTAATACAAAAAGAGGCTCTACTCGGGCCTTCTTTTGTTTGGTCTGTTTCATGTTAACCATTGACATATGGGTTAACAATTGTTAACCAGCTTGACCTAAAGTCAACCCTTAGGTATACTTAAGGTATACTAATTATTAGTCAATGAAAATATGGATATTGTAGGACTTAAGGAACTTAAGCAGAATGTGGGGCGCTATGCTGGTTTGGTGCAGCGCGGACAGTCTTTTGTTGTGGTCAAGCGCTCTAAGCCGCTTTTTAAACTAACTCCACTTGAGGAAGATGACCAATGGGAGGCTGTTGCAGATTTTACTAAAGTTAAGCGTGGCGGCCTGCGCATTCAAGATTTGCTCAAGCGTTTGTAATTTACTATGGATAAGATCGCCAAAGCCCTCGCGCGCCTTAGCAAGCCAGAGCAGGCGATAGTGAAGGTTATACTGCGCCGGTTGCTGGCGAATGATCTAGTAGGCCTGGATATGAAAAAGTTAAAAGGACAACGGGATATTTATAGAGTTCGCAAGGGGGACATCCGAATTATATATCGCTTAGCCGCTAAGAGCGAAATATACATTTTGGCCATTGAACGCCGTTCTGAAACCACTTACGGCAAGTGGTAATCTGAGTTGAAAACCGAGACGGTGCTAGCAGGATTACTGTCTGTGCCCCGCAGGCTGCCGCCGAATCCGCGGTCCCTAACGCGGCGACGATCTGCGCCACTCGTTAAAGGGCCAGGAATCAGTTCGCACCCAAAGCGCTCCCCAAGTCCGGCGGAGCGCTTTGGCATTATTAGGCCACCGGATAAGTCCGGGTTAGCGGTTCGTTCCTGCTAGCTTAAGGCCAAAATTCAGTATTCCACTAAGCGCATTTTTATTTGCGGGGAAGGGCTTTTTGTATTGTAATAGCGTTCCGATTGCCATATATTTTAGTGATTTTTGTTTCTGTGGTTTAGCTGTGGGTGAAAAGGTGGATAAGTAGCTATTGACCCCTATTCGCAATGCCCGTAAAGTGTTCGTACAAAGTATAAAAAAGTTTTGCTTTACCTCTTGTTGCTTGTTGGGTAAGGCCCATCCTAAAGCGGTTGGCGGAGGCGAAAAGGCAAGAGGGGTGCCATTGAAACGGAGGGCAGTAGGGAAACAATCACCGGCTCGTGAGTTTTCCCTCATAGGTAAGGCAAAAAATGAACCTTGAGCATAAGCCGTGCAATACCCTTAAACAGGCATAGCGCCCTTAAGGGTTGTTTGGATATATTAACGTATTGTGCCCCCTCTAGGTGCCGGGGGCGCTGTAGCCAGGCAGGACGCAAGAGATAGCACTCTTATGCGCCCCATGCTTGCGTGCTGTCTGGCTACAGCAAAGTTGGGAGGTCTAAGCAACTAGCCACTAGCGAATAGTCACTGGTAAAGCTAGTTACTTTAGCCTATCGATGTGGCCCAAGCAAAGGTCGAAGACGCTCTTTGGGTGGCAGGCGTTACATGCTACTCAACCACATCAAATTGAAAAAACTTACTTCTTATTAACTTACAAGTACTTATGAAGAAAATTCTTCTTAGTTTAGCGGCTATCGGCGCAGTGGCGGCCGTGGTGGTGGCAGGAACGGGCGCTTTCTTTAGCGACACCGAAACCTCCACCGGCAACGTCTTTACCGCCGGCGCGATTGACCTCACGGTGGACAGTGAACAGCACTACAACGGCAATGTTTGTACTTTGGGAGATTGGGATGAGGGTTCTGGAACCCCAGATACCTATGCTTGGCAGGGCAGTGCTCCGTATCCGGTTCAAGGCACTCCTTGTGACGGCACTTGGTTAGCAACTGACCTTGGTGCACACACGTTCTTTAACTTCGACGACATTAAGCCTGGCGACTTTGGTGAGAACACCATTTCTCTGCACGTAGACAGTAACGATGCCTACGCTTGTGTGGATGTTAACATCACCAAGAATGACGACGTTACCTGTACTAATCCAGAGGAAGCAGCTGAAGGCGTGGGTATCTGTGAAAACAGCAATCCGTCCGCAGACTTTGACGGTGAACTTGCCCAGAACCTTTACTTTACTGCTTGGTCAGATTGGGGAGCTACCCCTGGTTTCCAGGGAAATGATTCAGGTGAGGGTGACAACATCTGGCAGCAGGGTGAACCGCTCTTGTTCTCCAACGACTTTGGCCCTGCTAGTGATGTACTTGGCGGTGTTTCTTACACCTTAGCCGATTCAAGCACCGTGCCGCTTACAGGTGGTTCGACCAGCTACATTGGTTTAGCTTGGTGTGCCGGTAGCATGACGGTGGACACGAACACCAATAACATTTCCTGCGATGGGAATGGTATGGGTAACGATACTCAAACCGATTCCATGGTGGCCGACATTGCGTTCCGCGTTGAGCAAGCCAGGAACAACGACGACTTTACTTGTCAGGGTTCCACCAGCTAACTCCACTTCCTTAAAACCTAGCCTTAGTTCCCATGCACTTTGGGGCTAGGGTAAAGGGGAAGATATACTACTATGAAAAGGATAATCTATAGTTTAGCGGTTGTTGGAGTTATCGCCGCAGGCGCAGTGGCTGGGACCAATGCCTTATTCAACGACACCGAAACCTCCACCGGTAACATTTTTACCGCTGGGGCGATTGACCTAAAGGTGGACCACGCCAAGGCTTCGTACAATGGCGAGGATTGCCTGAGCAATTGTGTAGAAGACGGTCCAAACCTGATTGTTAACGGCGATTTTGAAACGCCGGTAGTAACGGCCAATGGCGGTCAATGGCAGATATACCCTGACGCTAGTTTGACATCTTGGACAGTAGAATCTGGTTCTGGCCTTGAACTTCAACGCAACAGTGTCGCAGGCGCTCCACATGGTGGCGTCCAGCTCGCAGAACTTGACAGTGATAATTCCTCGGCAGTTTCCCAAACCATTACTACGGTTCCGGGAGCAAAGTATCGATTGACCTTTTGGTACTCGCCCCGCCCGAACCGTCCGGCTGGTGACAATACCATTGGAGTGATTGTTAAAGTTGTTAGCGACAACACCGTCCTGGTAACCGACACCATCGGCGCAGCTTCGGCTGGTGGTGCAAATACAAGTTGGACGCTACATACCTACAACTTCACTGCGCTGGATGCGAGTACGAAAGTTATGTTCTCCGACTTGGGAACGGACAACTCCTTCGGTGGCTACCTTGACGATGTGAGCATGAGAGTTCTTGACTGTACCTACGTGATAGTGGGTGGCACTTGTACGCTGTGGGAAGAAAAGGACCTTACCGACGGCGACTACTTCTGGCAGTTTGGCGACGTAAAGCCAGGCGACTACGGCCAGAACCTTATTAGCTTGCACGCCTTTAACAACGACGCCTATATGTGTTGGTATGTTGACGGCGTGGATAATGAGAACACCGTGGTAGACCCCGAATTGGACGCTGGCGACACACTAACAGGCCCCACGCCTTTTGGTGAGCTGTCTAACTACCTTAAGATATTTGCTTGGGAAGATGACGGCGACGGTGTGTATGAAGAAGGCGAACCGACTTTGGCTGGCCCGAACTCTCCAATAGAAACGGAGATAATCCAGATGTCTTTGCAGAGCTCAATAACCGGTTGGCTGGGCTTGGCCTGGTGTGCTGGTACGCAGAGCCTTATTGATACTAACGCTAATACTATCAATGACGCTATTGACTGCGACGGCAGCGGTAACCAGGATGTTGCTCAAACCGACAGCTACGTTGCTACGGTAACAGCGTACGCTGTGCAGCAAAGGAACAACACACCTTTCTCTTGCGACGAAGAGTTTGGTGACTAAGTATTGAGCCATAACCGCAGTTAGGCTTTTAAAGCTTGTGATTCCTGGTTAGCCTAGGCTGGCCAGGAGCACAGAGGCCTTAAGACCCTTACACATATACATGCCCACGCGTTCTAAAAAAATCACTCGTACCACTGCTGTGCCGCGCCGCGCGCGCGTGGTTGTGGCGCCTGTGCGCCGTCGGGTAGCCGTAGCCGTGGCGGCGGCTCCGCAGTACTCGTTCTCGCTGTACAAATCCATAGCCTGGAGCGTGGTTATTATTTTAGCTGTGGCGGCGGCGGTAGCGATTGGCAGCGGTGCTTTTTATGGTGACGTGGAAAGTTCCAGCGCCAATACGTTTGTGGCGGGAGACCTAGACCTTACGGTGGACAGCACCCAGCATTTTAATCGCATGGTTTGCGTGAACGGCTTGTGGCAGCCGGAAGAGGGGTTTACGCCGCCGGCTGGGCATCACCCGGTAGAGGGTAGTGAGTGTAGCGGCAGTTGGACCTTGACCGACTTGGGACCGACTAGTAAATTCTTCAATCTTAGCGGCTTGCGCCCGGGCGATGAAGGCGAGAACACCATTTCTTTGCACGTGGACACGAACGACGCTTACGCCTGCTTGCTTACCAGCAACTTGCGCAATGACGACGACAGTATCACCAGTTCGGAAAGTGCGGCGGGAGATAACAGCCTGGGCACAAGCCAAGGCGAACTAGCTCAGAACACGTACTTTTTTGCCTGGCAGGAACAAGACGGCGATAACGTGTGGGAACAGGGTGAAGCGCCGCTGGCGTTGCCGCCGGTAGGGCACTGGAAGTTTGACGACGGCAGTGGCACTACGGCACTGGACAGCTCGGCGAACGCTAACCACGGTACGCTGTCTATCGGCGCCGGTGGCAGCCAAACCTCGGCTGCCCAGGCCTGGGCCAATGGTAGCCCCGGCCAGGTGAACGGCGCCTTGAGCTTTGACGGCGAGGATGATGTGGTCAAAGTGCCGTCCTCGGCGAATTATGATTTTGAAGGGTCTTTTTCCGTTTTCACCTGGTTTAAGAAGGACGGCGGTTGTTTTAGCGCCAATACCAGTAACCACAACGAGGTGTTTGTGAGCCGTTTCGGCACGGGACACAGGGACAGAACCTGGTGGTTTGGCTGCAACGGCAGCGGGGTGAATGCCAATCGTCTGCACGCTCAGTTGGGGCCGACGACGAGCGAGATCGTAGCCGTAGACTCAACTACCCTTATCAATGACGGCGCGTGGCACTATGCCGGATTTGTTTATGACGACAATGCCAATAGTTTAAGCTTGTACCTAGACGGCATTCTGGAAAACTCTGCAGCTACGAATTTTTCCATTGGCTTTACTTCATCCAACCCGTTATGCATTGGTAACTATAACACCACCTGCGGCGATACCTATGATTACCATGGCCTGCTTGATGAGGTGAAGGTGTATAATTATGCGCTGACCGCACCGGTGCTGGCCGAGACGTTTTTGGATAACCAAGCCTACACCCTCGGCCTCGCCGGGCAGTCCATACCCGGCAACACCACCACCTACGTGGGGTTGGCCTGGTGCGTAGGGGATATGACGGTGGACAGCGTGAACCACACCATTGCCTGCGCGCCGCAAGGAGTGGGTAATATATTACAAACCGACAGCCTGAAGGCTGATATTAGTTTGGAGGTGGCGCAGGCCAGGAACAATTCCGGTTTTGTGTGCGAGCCTCGCGAGGAAGAGACGGCGCACCTTATCGTTATCAAGCACGTTATTAATAATGAGCACGGCACTAAAGTGGCTGGTGATTTCGTAACGGAGGTGGAGGCGGGCGACGGCGATTACGTGGCCTCGTTTGGGGGCGTAGAAGCGCCGGGGGTAACCTTGGAAGTGCCGGTGGGTGCTTACAATGTTAATGAGCAGCTGGCGCCGGGCTATGCCAAAACCTTAGGGCCGGATTGCTCTGGCACTTTGGCCGCCGGCGAGACCAAGACCTGCGAAATAACGAATAACGACGCCGATTTCCTGTGTCCGTTCGAGCCGCGTGAGGGCCTGAGTGTGGTGGACCTTGGCACCGGGTTCCTCTTGTCTAACAGCACCGAGGCGGCGGCCAGCAAAGGCCCGTTCCCGTTCGTACTGCCAGCAGGCAGCTACGACATTACGCTGGCTTCGTACGATGATCACTACGCCAAGCCAACCCAGGTGCAGCCGTATGAACAGTGGTACTTGAAGTTGCAGGACGGCTCCAGTACCACCCTAGCCACCACCCCGGCCATAAGCGACTTGCCCCAGGACCAGGACTATATGGTGGAAACCGTAGCCACTAATTTCGCCGCGCCGGCAGGTATTTCCCAGGTGGTAGCGTTCCACAACGCCTACCCTCACCCCATTGCCAATAGCATTATTCCGCTCTGTGCCGCTTTTGAGCGCAAGTCGGGGTGCCGCCAGGTGGAGGTGCGCGGCATGGGCTACTGGAAGAACCATGAGGAGAACTGGATTTTGCCGCAAACCTTGGGTGACGAGTCGGTGGATACGGCGAGCGAGGCCCAAGATGTATTCGATTTAAATGACTCGGTGATGCGCAATAAGCTCATGAAGCATTTGTTGGCCCTAAAGTTCAATATTGCCTACTTCGGCGTGGGCCCGTTGGTACCCGCTAGCGAGACCAATACCGTGGACGAGCTGGCGGCCTTGGCCGACGCGCTGTTGCAAGACGGCAGTGCCACCGACGCCCAGCTGGAAGCGATGAAGAACCGGGTGGAGGCTGTGAACGAAGCCGATTATTTGGAGGATTGTGATTAACAGTATGGATAAGTTCTACAAAACCCTGTACTACCTCTTCTTCGCCGCCGCTGTGTTCATTGTGGTGGTGCTGCTCTCCTCGGCCTTGCCTATTCCGGGCGGGATAAAGACCTTTGTGGTGCAATCGGGCAGTATGGAGCCTTCAATCAAAACCGGCGCGGTGGTAGCGGTGAAGCCGCAGGCTTCGTACGAGGTAGGCGATGTGATAACCTTCGGGCCATATTCCAAAACCAAGCCGCCCACCACGCACCGCATTATCGAGATAAAGGAAGAGAACGGCCGGCCGGTGTACGTAACCCGCGGCGACGCCAACAAGAGCGAGGATATGCGCGAGGTGGCGAGCCGCGACGTTATTGGTGAGGTGATAGTGAACGTGCCCTACGTGGGATATTTGGTGGCGGCGGCCAAACAGCCGGCGGGGTTCGTGGTGCTCGTTATACTGCCGGCTTTGATAATCGTATGGGACGAGCTTAAGAAGATTTGGCGCGAGATTATGAAGTTAAAGAATAAGCGTGCCGAGGTTAAGCCGGAGATTAAGTAGTATGGAGCAAAAGAGATTACAACGTACTAGGAAGCCCACACCTAAGCGGCGTTCTGCCCGGCCCGCGCTGTCGGCTGGCAAGAAGCCTTCGGTGAGCGCGCTCCAGAGCGTTGTTGGCCAGCGCCGGGCCGCGGTGGCGCGCCAGCATGTTTCCCATAGCCCACTACTGCGCCTGCGGCGGCGGTTGGTGAAAGGAATTCGGCACTGGGAGCACTACTGGAGCCGGCAAGCCGCGCTGTATGCCGAGTACGAGTTTCACCACGTGGTAGCCGGCCGGGGCCTGGCGCCGCGCTTAGTGGCCGCGCTTACCCTCTTAGTGTTCACCCTAAGCCAGCTCGGGACTATGGACTTTACCCGGGCCTACTACTCGGACGTTGAATCCAGTGCCGACAATATTCTCCAGAGTGACTCGTTAGATTTCTCGGCCAGCCCCAATGGCCCCAGCGAGGGCACGGTAGGTGTTTCCAATCCGGCGACATACGACATTGATATTACCCAGGTGGGAGGTTTGGGCTTTCAATACACGGCTGCGCTGGGTGCGACCACTGGTTCGTTCTGTGATTCCCTGCACTTAAAAGCTAGTGTGGACGGCAGCGAGGTGTATGACGACGCGCTTGCCAGCTTTACGAGCGGGCCTCACGTATTTGCGGCGCCGGGACAGTGGAGTTTTGAGGTGAGTTTAACCGGGCCGAATGAATACGGGCCCGAGTGCGAGTGGGGCGTGTTGTTTAAGGCTTGGCAGGAGAACGTGGCGGCCTACGATACCTTGCACTTTACCGACAGCCACGAGGTAAGCCTGAAAACATTGGCTCTGCGGCGCGTGGTGATAAACGAGGTTATGTGGATGGGTTCTGAGCAGGCGCCCCAAGACGACGCCAACGACGAATGGATTGAGCTCCGGAACATGAGCGGCAGCAGTATAGATATCTTGGGCTGGAAAATCGGTAATGCCCAAACAGGCTCCACCGACCTCATCATCCTTAACCACGTTATGGCCCCGGGCGCGTACTACGTGATTTCCAACTACAACAAGGCCGATTCGGCTATGAATGTAACGCCCAACCGGGTAACCGCCGTCATTGGCTTGCATAACGATTATGCGGTTAATGGCCAGCTTACGCTCTGGGATGCTTATGGCAATCTGGTGGATGAGGCGCCGGTGCCGGCAGGCAGTGACTGGCCCCGTGGCAAGAACGAATCCAGCGAAAAGTGGTCTATGGAGCGCAACCTTACGCCAGGAGACGGCACGCTCTCTGCGAGTTGGCACACCTGCACCCCCACTATTATGTCGCCTGCGGACCTTGCCACTATGAAGAGCTACTGGGACGTGGCGGCGCAGGATTACGTGTGCGGTACGCCCAAGAACGCCAACCTATCAGCCAACGACCCCACGGCGCCGGACTATGATCCTTTGGCCGGCACAGA
>JAUYKG010000047.1 GCA_030700105.1 Candidatus Veblenbacteria bacterium | reverse complement strand
TTCTACGCGCACAATGAACTGTCCGCCCGCTTTGTGAGCGAAGAGGTAGTTATAGAGCGCAGTGCGCGCGCCGCCGATGTGGAGTTCTCCAGTTGGTGAGGGAGCGAAACGAACGCGGACCATGGTGTTTAGTGTTTAGTTGCCATTAACCTTTCTAATTCTACCATAGCTATTCTGCCCAAGCCTCGCCGCTTTGGCGAAATGGCTTTATTAAGCTCATAGTGTGGCACCCACTTAACCTCTGCGGCTTCGCGCGGGTGTGGTTTTAAGCGAGGGCGAAGGTCCTTCACACACACAATGGCTAAGCTTTGCTCTTGCCCAACAAAACCTCCCTTACTATGCCCTTGTTTGCGCTTAAGAAAGGCCTTTGACCAATGGTACTTATATACTCGTTCTAGAATGTTAAGTACCTCAACCTGTGTAATGCCAACCTCCTCTTTAAGCTCTCGCTTGGCAGCTGCCAGTAGGCTTTCGTCTCCTTCAACTCCGCCCTGGGGGAATTGCCAATCTTTTGGGCTATGTTCCCGGCTACGGATGAGCAGAACCTCATTTTTTGGGTTTATGACGCAGATGGCTACATTCGGTCTTAGTCGGGGCTGAGGGCCTCCAGAAGTCAATTTTAAGGCTTTGAGACGCCTATAAATAGGCCCCCTTGGCGTAAGTGTGCTCTGCATAAGGCTTATTTCAGTTGCCCGCGATTTCAGCTCAGAAAAGTTAATTTGAGGCCGATGTAGGGGAAGTCGGCTCAGGCGAACCAGGGTGAGGTGTGGAGGTCGTACACTCACGCTAAGACCGAGGGCTGAGAGTGTATTTTTACACTCTCGTTGTAGTTGTATGAACTGGGGCAAAGTGTTAATAGCGAGCGCGACTACTCGGGGGGCGCGGGTCGGGATGCCTATGAGTCCACCCGTAGCGTAGTTAAATGGCGGAGTTCCAGCTGCCACATCTGCGAGTGCCTGAGTAATCCCAGGCAACTGCGCCGGTTGCACCTCACCTAAAAACGCCAGCGTGAGGTGAAGGTTCTCTTGCTCCACCCACTTTCCAGGTAGTTCATGTCGCAGGCGTTGGGTGGCCTGGTAAATGCGTGCCTGAAGCGCCGGCGCGAGTTCTATGGCTATGAACACGCGCATAGGTTATGCGGTCAGTTTAGCACAAACGAGGCTCGAGAGCTATCTGTTCATTGCTGGCGTCAAGCTTGAAAAATCGGTATACTTATTTTATATGGAACAGCGTTTAAGTCGTTCGTTTTTTGTAGCTCTCTTAACCGTTTTAGTGAGTAGCGCTACGTTCTTTCCGGTGAGTGTCGCCTGGGCGCAACAAAGTTTTAATTACAATTACATTTTAACGGACCATGACCTAGCCGATTATCAAGCCATGAGCTTGGAGCATATTCAAGCTTTTCTGGTGAGCAAGCGCAGCACCTTGGCGACATACCTGGACCCAGTAACCCGCTTGCGGGCGGCGCAGGTTATTTATCAGTCCGCGCAAGACTTTCAGATTAGCCCCAAGTTCCTCCTGGCGCTCATCCAAAAGGAACAGAGCCTGGTGGAAGACGGTACTCCCCTGCCCTCGCAGTACGATTGGGCCACCGGCTACGCCGTGTGCGATAGTTGCAGTACCGACGACCCTGTGTTGCAGAAGTTTAAGGGTTTTTATAACCAGGTGTATAACGCTGCCAAGCGTATTCGCACCGTGTACTTGGTAGACCTCGTTAACCGTGGCATGACCTCTTCTGGTTTTGGCCCCGGACTTACCAAGCTGGTTGATGGTCAGGCGGTTACGCCCCAAAACCAGGCCACGGCCGCTCTGTACACCTACACACCCCACCTACACGGGAACCAGCTCTTCAGCGAGGTATGGAATCGTTTTTTTGCCCGCGCTTATCCGGACGGCACACTGTTGAATGTGGAGGGTGAGCGTGAGGTGTGGTTGGTGGAGGATGGCTTGAGGCGGGAATTCGCCAGCCGCTCCGTCTACCTTTCTTACTACAGCGATTTCGATCGGGTGTTAACCGTGGGCGAGAATGAATTACAAAAGTACCCTGAGGGGCGCCCCCTCAATTTTGCTAATTACTCATTCCTGCGTACCCCCCGCGGCACCGTGTACCTGCTGGTGGATGATGAACTACGGGGCTTTACTTCTCAGGAGGCTTTGCGGCAAGTAGGTGTGCACCCAGAAGAGATTCAAGATGTGGCGCAAGAGGATTTAACTGGTTACGCTGAGGCTGAACCAATAACCTCCTCAAGCGTTTTTCCCATAGGCGCGCTCCTGCAGGATAAAAAGACGGGTGGTGTTTTCTGGGTACAAGACGGACTTAAGCATCCTATTTGGTCCAGGGAGATTATGAACATAAATTTCCCCGGGCGGAGGATCACTGTGAGTACACCGGAGCAGCTGGCCGCTTATCCCACGAGTACACCAGTTCTGCTACGTGATGGTGAGTTGGTACGTAGCCCGGACGAGCCGGCGGTGTACCTTATTTCCAATGGGCTGCGGCGGCCTTTTGTGAGCGAGGCTGCTTTCTTGGGACTCGGGTTTGATTGGCAGCATGTGGCAACCACTTCACCAGCCGCTCTGGCGTTGCACCAGCTTGGGGAACCTATTGCCGCTACATATTAATCAATAGGCATTCTTTTATGCCAATCGTCGGTTGTGGGATAATTCCGAACTCTCCCTTGCTTTTGCCCAAGCTGGCTCCGCCGGCGCTGAAGCTTACCTCTAAAACACGGGCTGGCGTAAGCAGGTTGGCCCATGAGTTGTACGCCCGGCAGCCTACCGTAGCGGTGGTCGTAGCTAGTGGCACTTCGTTACCACCCCGGTTCGCACTCCTGCAAGGCACTGCGGTTCCCTACTCATTTGCGGAATGGGGCGACGTAGCTACCGCTGGTACAGTCTCCATTGCCACTGGTTTTACCCACCAACTCAAAGAGCGCGGTGAAATAAAATTCCCGATGCAGTTGGTGAGCATGCCAACCCTGCCTTACTCGTTTGCGGTGCCGGTCGTACTATTATCATTAGTATTCCCACGCCTACCCTTCGTGTTTTACCACTTGCCCTCCGCTCCTCAACTTGATGAACTGGGCCAGGCCGCGCTTCTCCTCTCTGAGCAGTGTGAGGCGAGTACGGAGCGTGTGCTGGTGCTCGCCAGTGGCACACTAGCCCAGGTAGGGCCGCATGACCAAGGAGAGGCTCAGGTGTATAATCAGTACTTTCGCCAAGCTCTTTCCTCCGGTGATCGATCAGCTTTAGTTAATTTGGATCCTAAGCTCCGCGCTAAGGCGCGAGAGTCTTTATGGGCGCCGGTTACGCTCGCTTGGTTGGCACTAGGTGAGCGGCAGGTGGCCCCCACTATGGTGAGCTACGAGTCGCCGGCGCGCGTGGGCTACCTGGTAGCGCAGTTGGATTCAGTGTAAGTTCAGGTTTTTATGCCGGCGCGCCCAATTGTTCAGGTTGTTCCCTTGCAGCGCCTACCCAGGGCTAAGGGTGTGTTTGATTACCTTGCGCCCGTAGGGTTGATTATGGCCCCCGGGGATTTGGTAGAAGTGCCGTT
>JAUYKG010000042.1 GCA_030700105.1 Candidatus Veblenbacteria bacterium | reverse complement strand
TATTGGTTTTTAGTTCAATTTCCCTTTTTCTAGCATCAGTCGCATTATCGTACGCTTCATAGTATACCAGCTCAAGTGGCAAATGCCCCTTTGTTGAACGGACTTGGCCAGCTTTATGCTGCGCAAGCCGTTGCCGCAGGTCGCTTGTTTGCCCAATGTAAGTCCACTTAGCCTTAGTGCTTTTGAGTAGATAAACGTAGTTCATCGTCGTAGGTACCATTATGACCCTGCGGGTCACCACCTGTAGGGTGGGACGATAGGGCCATAAGCCAGCACAGTATAGGTCGGCCCGGGGCCGTAGTCAACGCTTTGGTGCTCTGGGCCAGCCTTGCTATAATAGTACTGTATGCCGGTCACCAAATTATTCACCCACGAGGAGGTAACTGTGCTCCCCTCGGCTGCCAAGCTTTCGGGGGAGAGCGCTTCCTGGTACACAGGCGAGTACGAGGGCCAGCTGGCAGTGGATGTGTACCAAACCCAAGACGAGCTGGTGGTCCGCTCCACCATTGCCGGGGTAAAGCCGGAGGATTTGGAAATTACCCTGAACGACGACGTTATTACCCTGCGCGGCAAGCGCTACCAGGAAACCGAGGCGCCCAAGGAGGATTATTTTTACCAGGAGTGCTATTGGGGCGGCTTTTCGCGCTCCATTGTACTGCCTATGGAGGTGCGGGCGAACGAGGCTAGGGCTAGCTTGAAGAACGGGGTACTTACCGTGGTACTCCCCAAGGCTCACCGTTCTGGTGCGGCCGTGGCTATAGGGGTGGAGGCGGCCGAGGAAGACTAGCTTGTATAAAGTATGCCCGTAATGGCCACCATAGATAGGTTTGAGGGCGACCAGGCCGTGGCGCGCCTGGATGATGGGCAGGAACTTGTTCTGCCCCGGGCGGAATTGCCCACTGACGCGGGTGAGGGAGCACGGCTCACCTTACGTTTTTTGTCTGCTACTGAGGACGAGGCGGCCCGCGCCCAACAGGCGCGGCAGCTTTTAACCGATTTGCTGCAACGCAGTTCTTAAATTTTGGACATGGCTACTACAGCTAAAACAACGCGGCCCGCGCGCCGAGCTCCAGCTTCGGTTGCGCTCCCACCGCCAGTAACCGCACCCACTCACCAGGCCGTGCTGCTGGTAGTGGCGGTGGTAGTTGGTACGGTTTTTGTTATCATCGGCAGTTTGGCTTTTTATCAACTGGCTTTTGCCGGCCGAATTTTCCCTGGCGTAGCCGTGGGCGCGGTCTCTTTGGCTGGCCGCACGCCCCAGGAGGCCCAGGCGCTCCTAGCGGATGCTTGGAACAGTTTTGCCGAACAGGGGATTCCGCTTGTGGCAGGTGAGCAGCAAGTTACCCTTGCGCCGGTGGTAAGTTCACCAGGAGACCCCGACCTGGCCTATGAGCTTATACGTTTTGATGCTACGGCTGCGAGTGAGGCGGCTTATGCGGTAGGGCGACAGGGCAACTGGCTGGGACGCTTATTCCAGCCGGTATGGGTGAGCATTATGAGCAGGCAGGCTTCCGAACTTCCGGCCGAGGTGGAGCTTCCACGCGTGGTGCAATTCATTCGCGACAGCCTGCCGGGCCTAGAACAGCCGCCCCAGCCTGCTCAGTTGGTGGTGGATTTGGCCGGCAACGTCTTAGTTACGCCCGAGGCGAGTGGCGTGGTTATTAAAGAGGAAGAACTTAGACAAGATTTGCTCCAGCGCGTGGCCACGTTAAGCTCTGCGCCGGTGGAAGTTAAGCTGGTGGCCGTTACCCCAGCCCTTACCCAGGGCTTGGTGGCGCGCCTAGTGCCCACAGCACGCAATTTGCTGCGCGATGTACCGCTAGGGTTTGCTTTTGAGCAAGAATCATGGCAGGCCGAACCAGCGGTGTGGGACCAGTGGCTGGGCGCTGAGCTGGATAAGAATAGCGAGCCCAGGCTGGCATTCTTGAGTGAGCGAGCGGAAGAGTTCTTTTTTCCGATTGAGGAGAAGGTAAACCAGGCTGCCAGCGACGCTCGGTTTGAGGTTCAGAACGGTCGCGTAGTAGCTTTTCAGGGCAGCAGGCAGGGCCGCACCGTGGACAGGCCCGCCACGCTCGCCGCCTCTTTAGTCGCCCTACAAGAGGGCAAGAGCGAGCCTGTGGCGCTTGTGGTCGCTACTACCGAGCCCACGGTTACCACAGCCGAAACGAATGACATTGGCATTAGCGAGGTCATCGGCGTGGGTCGCTCCAACTTTAAAGGCAGCCCGCCGAATCGCCGGCACAACATTCGGGTGGGCGCGGCGGCACTAAATGGCTTATTGGTAAAAGCAGGCGAGGAGTTCTCGCTCCTGAAAGCGCTTTTGCCAGTAGAAGCTTCCACTGGGTATTTGCCCGAGCTCGTGATTAAGGGCAACCGCACTATCCCTGAGTACGGCGGCGGGCTGTGCCAAATTGGTACTACCACCTTCCGAGCGGCTTTGGGCTCAGGACTTCCCATTACCGCGCGCCGTAACCACTCCTATCGTGTGGTGTACTATGAACCAGCTGGTACCGACGCCACGATTTACGACCCCGCACCCGATTTTAAGTTCATGAACGATACTGGCAATACCATGCTCATTCAAACCCGCATTGAGGGTGACGATCTCATATTTGAGTTTTGGGGCAGGCCCGATGGCCGTGAGGTTAGCCAGAGTAAGCCCCGCATATTCAACGTGGTGTCGCCCCCGCCCGCCAAGCTCGTGGAGACCGAGGACCTGCCGGTGGGAGAGAAAAAGTGCACGGAACGGCCTCACACCGGTGCAGACGCTGAATTCACCTACGCTGTTACCTACCCGAACGGGGAAACGAAAGAAGAGGTATTCAAGAGCCATTACATTCCCTGGCAGGAGGTTTGTTTGATCGGCGTGCCCAAGGGTACGCTCACCCCACCCGAGGGCGAGGCTCCAGTTGAAGGCGAGCCGTCTGGCACGCCATCCCCGGTAGACACATAAGGGCAGAGTGTGGCAGTAACTCTATAGAAAAGGAAAAACCCAACAAGCTTGCCGGGTCGGTGGGGAAAAACAGATTGGATTTATGGTATTTGTGTAATTAGCCGCCATCATTTTAAAATCTCCCTCTTCTTTGAATACTACCCCTGGATGCGAGTCAAGCTCAGCTATTTTTTTCACGGCCTTCCTTTTTTTATATAATAAATACCCTGGGAGGGGGTGGCAAGAAATCTGCTTCAGGATGCGCCTAGCCGGAGCCGGGTTCACCTAACATGCAGATCCCCATGCTTGTCGTGCCACCTCCTCTCAAGGTACTAAATGGGTAATTTGTACGCCCGTAGTTATAAAGCCCAAGCGTTTGGTTTTAGCGGGTGTTTTCTGTAAAACAGACTAGCTTAGCACAGCTCGGAAAACTTGTCAAGGGGTAAAGCGCAGTGGTAGTCTAGGGGCGTAACCTATGGTAAAAAAACCCGAAACAGAGCGGTTGATTGAGGGTGAACTTCAGAGTGAGGACAAGCTGTTGGATAAGCAGCTCCGGCCCCGAACCCTAAAGGAATACGTGGGGCAGCAGCAGGTGAAGGGTAACCTCAACATTTTTTTGCAGGCCGCCCGGCAGCGGGGCGAGCCTATTGAGCATGTGTTGTTGTACGGTCCGCCGGGTCTGGGCAAGACCACGCTGGCGCACATTATTGCTAACGAGGTTGGTGCTAACATCCGGGTAACGAGCGGGCCAGCTATTGAGCGGGCTGGCGACCTGGCTGCCATCCTGACCAATCTGGAGGCAGGAGACATTCTGTTCATAGATGAGATCCATCGTTTGAACAAAGTGATAGAAGAGGTGCTGTACCCGGCCATGGAAGACTTTGCCCTGGATCTCGTTATAGGCAAGGGCCCTTCGGCCCGCACGGTGCGGTTGGACCTGCCGCGCTTTACCCTTATTGGCGCCACTACCCGCTACCATTTGCTCTCCGGGCCTTTGCGGAACCGTTTTGGCGTAACGTACCGTTTGAACTTTTATGAGCCTAAGGAAATGATGGAGATTATCAGCCGCTCCAGTAAACTACTTGGCTTTCCATTGGAACCCGCCGCCGCCGAGGTGGTAGCCACCCGCTCGCGCGCCACGCCACGCGTGGCCAACCGGCTTTTAAAGCGGGTGCGGGATTTTGTGCAAGTAAAGGGCGCTCCCCAGGCCACCTTGGCGCTAGCCACCCAGGCCCTGGATCAGCTCCAAGTGGATCCTTTGGGCCTCGATGACCTGGACCGGCAGATATTGCGTGTGATTATAGAGAAATTTAAGGGCGGCCCGGTGGGGGTGAACTCGGTGGCAGCGGCACTGCAGGAAGAGGCCGCCACTATAGAGGAAATCTATGAACCGTTTTTAATGCAGCTCGGGTTCTTGCAGCGCACGCCCCGCGGACGCGTGGTAACCGAGGCCGCGTATGAACACATAGGCATCGTGCCGCCCCCAGCCGGGCAGGCTAAGTTCGTGTAACCGTATGAGCGTTCCCTACGGCATCTTTCTCGGTATCTATTTGGCAGCGGTGTTGTTCGTGCTCTTGTACACGTTCTTTAACCTGTTCCACCTCTTGCGCTTTAGCCGACTCTCCACCATGGCGGTGGCTATGACCTTCATACTTATCGCTGGCACCTTGTTCATTCTGTTCATTTCCTACCGCAGTTTCAGTAAAGTTGATTGGCACGATTCTTTTGAGGTGAATACAGTAGGCGCCGATCTTAAAGAGTTCAATCCGCTGTAGCCATTTATGTTTTTCATTAACCGTTTACTGCCTTCCCCTTTGCCGCATGAGCACGTGGAGTTCGAGCTCAGGCGCCACTGGTTCGTGTTCGTGCGCGAGGCAGCCCTGTACGTTATCCTACTGCTGGCGCCGGCGGTACTTACCTTGGCCATTACCAGTTTTGAGCTGGCGCTCTGGGAGCAGCTGTTCAATGGCTCGCTCACCGAGGTTATCGTGCGCCTGGCCCTAAGCCTGTATTACCTAGGGGTGTGGGTGTTCTTCTGGCACACTTGGGTGGATTACTACCTGGACGTGTGGGTGGTAACAAACGAACGTGTGCTGTCTTTGGAACAGCGCGGCATTTTTAACCGCACCGTGGCCGAGCTTAGGTTATCGCGTGTGCAGGACGTTACGAGCCAGGTCAAGGGTTTGTGGGAAACATTCCTGCACTACGGCGACGTGCGCATACAAACGGCCGGTGAGCAGGGTAACTTCGTTTTTCGAGAGATCAAACAGCCTTATGAAGTGGCCGAGCGTTTAATGCGGTTAGTGGACCAGTGGCACCAAGACCACCCGAATGAAGGAGGTTAGTAAGCGGCCCGTAGGGCTTGACAGGGTTTGGGTTTGGTGCTAGGCTTATCCAGAACAAATTCTCTCCGAAAGGAGGGGTTTTTGTTTAGGAGAAAGCCTTATGACTATCATACGTTTATTGAACATTTCGTTTTATCGGCGTTACCGCCTGCAGCTGGCTATTATAAGCCTGTTTGTGGTCGTGCCCTGGGCTTTGCCACAGTTGCCGGTGGCCGCGGCGGCGAGCCCGGCGCTGGAGGTGGGCGAAGTGGTGCCGTTGGTGATTCCATTTTTGCAGGCTGAGCCGGTTGTGGCGTTGCATTTTCCCCAGGCTGGCCCTCGTTTGGCACGCTATAGTATCCGGTTGCCGGTAACGGCGTATTCCTCTACACCCGACCAAACCGACAGTACACCTTTTATTACCGCTTCGGGTACGCGTGTCCGTTGGGGCGTGGCTGCCGCCAACTTCTTGCCCATAGGTACCAAGGTAAGACTGCCGGACAACTACGGCGACCAGGTGTTCGTGGTGGAGGATCGCATGAACGCCCGCTACGACACGCACTTAGATATTTGGATGGAAACCAGAGCAGAAGCCAAACAGTGGGGGTTCAGGCACACAACAATAGAGGTACTGTAAGTTGTAGAGAAGATAATTTTAGCTCGCGGACCTGTTCGGTTCGCGAGCTTTTGTCTCTTGTCCCATTCAGTTTTTCTTGCTAGCATAGGTGCGCTCGTGGCCACGTAGCCAAGTGGTAAGGCAGGGGTCTGCAAAACCCCTATTCGGCGGTTCGATTCCGCCCGTGGCCTCCAGAGTTTTTAGCCCCGCTAAAAGGCGGGGTTTTGTGTTAGACTTAGTGGCGTATGCCGAGCAAAGATAAACTAGTCATCTTCGACGGCAATGCGCTGTTGCACCGTGCGTACCACGCCCTGCCACCCCTTACTACTAAGGCGGGTGTATTAGTAAATGCCGCTTACGGTTTTACCACCATTTTTTTACGTGTACTTAAGGAGCTTAAACCCGCTTATGTGGCCGTAACGTTCGATCGCAAAGAACCAACGTTTCGACACGAAGTATTTAAGGAGTACAAAGCTCAACGCGAGAAAAAGCCGCAGGAGCTCTATGATCAGATCGCCATTATTAAGGACATTGTAACCGCTTTTGGCGTGCCTATCTTCGAGGCCAAAGGGTACGAGGCGGACGACGTAATTGGCACTGTCACCAAAGCTGTAGCTGAGACCGGCACAGATAGTGTGATTGTGACGGGCGATTTAGACACACTGCAATTGGTGGATGAACATACGAGCGTGTACACCTTGCGGCAGGGGTTGGCGGATACCATTACCTACACCCCGGCCGCCGTGTACGACCGCTACGGGCTTAAGCCCGAACAGCTGGTGGAGTTTAGGGCTCTGAAAGGCGACCCCTCGGATAACATTCCGGGTGTGCGCGGTATTGGCGAGAAAACTGCGGCTGAGCTCATAAAGAAATTTGGCAGCGTGGCTGCGCTGTACTCGTCGCTAAAAAAGAATGCGCCAGCCGTTAAAAAATTGTCGCCGCGTTTGCGCGAGCTGCTGCTTACCTCACAGGAGCAGGCCGTGCTGGCGCGCCAGCTTTCCGAGATTGTGCGCACCGTACCGCTTGATTTTTCCCTGGAGGCCTGCCGCCTCAAGGGTTTCAATCTGCCCAAATTAGCTGAGCTATTTCACCAGCTGGAGTTTAAAACTCTACTCGCGCGCTTGCCTGAGCTGGGGGCTAAGCTTAATTTGGTTTCCGGCCCTGCTCCTGTACCGTCCGCTGCTCTTATCGCCAAACGTAAAGCCGCTGCCGGACGTTATGAGCTTGTAGCCACACCCGAGGGGTTGGAGGAGGCAGTGAAAGTTCTTTCCCAAACCAAGGAACTGGCGGTAGATACAGAAACCTCCTCATTGGAAGCGCGGCACGCGGACCTGGTTGGCATTTCACTCTCAGCCAAGCCAGGCGAGGCCTACTACGTCGCCGCTTCACTAGCAGGTTCTCCAGCCTGGGCCAAGTTGGGCAAGCTCTTGGCCGACGCCACGCTGGCCAAGGTGGCACACAACGCCAAGTTCGACACGCATGTACTTAGGCACGCTGGTTTGGCGCTGAACGGCTTAACATTTGATACGCTCCTAGCTGCGTACCTGCTGCAGGGTGGGGAGCGCGTACTGGATTTGAAATCTCTGGTCTACCAGGAACTGGGCGTGGAAATGACCCCCATTACCGCACTGTTGGGTGAACGAGGAAAAAACCAAAAGTCTATGCTCGAGCTGGCACCTCAGGAGGTGAAAGATTATGCCTGTGCCGATGCGGATTATACTTTGCGCCTTAAGCATAAGTTCGAGCCCGAGCTTAAGAGCGAGGGCGTGGGGAAGCTATTCGACGAGGTAGAGGTGCCACTTGTGGTGGTATTGGCCGATATGGAGGCAGCGGGCGTAAAGGTAGATACCAGTTACCTGGCTGGCCTGGCCAAAACCATGCGGCAGGATATTTCCGGGTTGGAGAAAATAATTTACAAACTAGCCGACACCGAGTTCAACATTAGCTCCCCGAAACAGCTGAAGGAGATACTGTTTACTAAGCTTAAAATTTCACCCGAGGGTTTGCGGCACACCAAAACCGGCGTTTCCACGGCCGCTTCCGAGCTCGAGAAAATGCGCGGGCTGCACCCTATTATTGAGCATCTGTTTCAGTACCGGGAGCTTACCAAGCTGCTCTCCACGTATGTGGAGGCGTTGCCGGAATTGGTTGATAGCGAGACGGGCCGCGTGCACTCGAGCTTTAACCAAACTGTTACCGCCACTGGGCGGCTGTCCTCTTCCGACCCTAACTTGCAGAACATTCCTGTGCGTGGGGAGTGGGGCGGCAGAATGCGCCAGTCGTTCGTGGCCGAACCTGGGAACGTGTTGGTGTCGGCGGACTACTCGCAAATTGAATTGCGCGTAGCCGCGCACCTTTCAGGCGACAAGAGGATGATGGCCGTTTTTACGAGCGGCCAGGATGTGCACGCCGCCACCGCCGCTTTCATTTTCGGTAAAGCACAAGACAAGGTAACTCCGGACGAGCGGCGTACGGCCAAAGAGGTGAACTTCGGTATTCTTTACGGTATGGGCGCGTGGGGCCTGGCGGAGCGCACCGGTATGAACCGCAACGAGGCTAGGGATTTTATAGACCGCTACTTTAGGAGCTTTGGCGCCTTGCGGGATTGGTTGGAGGAAATAAAAGCCGAGGCGAGGAAAACGGGTGTGGTGCGTACGCTCCTAGGGCGCCAGCGCCGCGTACCGGAGATAAATTCCGGCGCGGCCCAGGTGCGTGCCGCGGCCGAGCGCACGGCCATTAACCTGCCAGTGCAGGGTACGGCCGCCGACCTTATGAAAGTAGCCATGGTGAAAGTGCACGAAAAGTTGCCCCGAGTGAGCCCCAAGGCCAAGATGATTATCCAAGTACACGATGAATTGGTATTTGAGGTGCCGAAGGGCGAAGTGGCCAAGGTGGCCAAGGTGGTAAGGGAGGAAATGGAAGGCGCCATTAAGCTCAAAGTGCCGGTGGTGGTGGACGTGAAGCACGGCCCCAATTGGGCGGAGATGGAGGAAATTAGCCACTAGTTCCTAGCTACTAGTCACTTACCATGTTGCTTGATATCGTAGTTTTACCCCCAGCTAAGGAGCGGCGAAGGTTAGGCGCACTTGCCCAGCGGTTAAGCCAGGACTACCCGGCGCGTTACATAGTTGATAATAAAAAATTAATACCACATGTTTCTTTGTATCATTTTCGTACCTCACAAAAGCGATTAAAGGATGTAGAGCAAGTGATGAGAATGATTGTTACCAAGACAGGGCAATTTCGTATTGCGGGAGTGGCGCTAACTAAAGGGCAATATTCTATCGGTCTAAAATTACAAAATCCTCCGGCGTTGAAACGTTTAAATAAAGCAGTGCTATTGCATTGCGCATCCCTTCGGACGGGTTCGATGCCTAATATATTTTCTGAAAAAATGACCAAACAAGTCAAACAGGCCCTTAAGGATTATGGGACAGTTGGTACTGTTATCAACTACGAGCCTCATATTACGTTATTGGCGAATTTTAAGAGTTCAAGGGTGAAACAAAAGCGCGGCGCGATTGGTAATTTTCGTGTAGGCTTTAGTGTCAACGAGCTTGCAATTACCGAAGTCAATTGCTGGTACCAGGTGACACGAGTCATAAAACGGTTTAGGGTGTAAAAGCTATGCCGTCAAGGAAAAAAGCAGTTGACACAGGTACTAAGGCTTCTACCATTCAGCTCTGGTACGGAGAGAATCAGTCGCTGTTGGAGGTGGAACTGGGAAAATGGGTAACGCTTTTTCGCGCCAAGTATCCGGCCGCGCAGGTGCGGCGTTTTGAGTATGTGGCGGGGGCGGAAGGTGAGCTGGCACAGGCTGTACACCAGGCCGTAAGCGTCGGCGGGATGTTCGCTCAGAAGATTTTGGTGGTGCTCTCTGGCGCTTTAGCTGTTGATGCCAAGAGCGAGCT
>JAUYKG010000015.1 GCA_030700105.1 Candidatus Veblenbacteria bacterium | reverse complement strand
GAAGAACAAGGATCAATTTTGGACAAGATATTGGCCACCCAACAGGTTTCGCACCGCGATAACTTTCAACCCAAAGGAACGCTCGCGCGCCTGCTCGAGCTTTTGGTTGAGCGTGAGCGCCAGATTATCTGGCGCCGGTTTGGGTTAGGGGGGGAGAAGCCGGAAACGCTTGAGAATATCGGGAAGTCGTTTCGGGTAACTCGTGAACGCGTACGACAGATTGAGCAGTTGGCCGTGAGTAAGCTTAAGGGAGGTGCTCGGGCTCAGGCAATCGTAAAACCCCTCCAGCAGGTGGTGGTGGAAGTACTTGAGGGCGAAGGCGGTGCAGCCACGGATGAGAGATTGATTAATCTTTTAGGCGAAGTGGGCGATGGAGCCAATCCTAACGTACTCCGTTTTTACCTGGGCGATATTTTGGCCGAGGTCGTGGCTCCGCTCGGGGGTGAGAGTACGCCTTACGTTAGCGGTTGGCGCTTACGCACGGCTTCGCTGGAAGCACTCGATACCATAGTACAAAGCGCCCAGGATATCATTACCGCTCGGAGTGTGCCGCTCGCCGAAGCAGAACTTACCGGTCAACTGGCGGCACTCAAGCTGCCAGGCTTGCTCCAAGGAACATTGGAAGAACACAACGTCATCCTTGGTTTATTGCAACTCTCCACTATGGTGCGGCACAACACTTTTGGTGAATGGGGCTTAAAGCATTGGGAAACCATTAACCCCCGGCGCATGAATGATAAGATCTACCTGGTCCTAAAGAAGTATGGTAAGCCCTTGCACTTTAAGGAAATTGTGAAAATCATCAACGAACAGGGTTTTGATCGCAAGCAGGCGTATGCACCAACGGTGCATAACGAACTCATTTTGGATGATAAGTTCGTGCTGGTCGGGCGAGGTATTTATGCGCTTAAGGAGTGGGGGTACCAGCCCGGCGTAGTGGCCGATGTTATTGCCGTTATACTTAAGGAACGGGGGGAGCCCTTGGGTCGTGATGAGTTGGTGGAGGCGGTTCTTAAGCAGCGTTTGGTAAAGCGCGGCACGGTGTACTTGGCCCTCACTAATCGTAAGAAGTTCACTAAATTGCCCGACGGCCGCTATGGATTGGCCGAGAGCGCGCCTAAAGTTACTGTAATTTAAAACCATGGATTTCATCCCTAGCCTACGAGCGTGGCTGGTGTCGTTCTTGAACGGCATACCGAGCGATGACCCCGCCTCGGCCACCCTGTACTTATTCCTACACGGCGGGTGGGCGGTGCTGTTGGTGGTGTTGCTGGTTACCATGGTTCAACTCTGGCTTGAATCCAGGCGGGACCGCTATGCCGCCGGTGTTCGTTGGGTGTTACTGGCCATTGATGTGCCCAAGGAAACCGAGCAGAGCCCTCAAGCGGTGGAACACGTTTTCTCAGCACTGGCAGGTACCCGCTTGCGGGGCACGTTGGTGGACCGCTGGTGGCACGGCAAAACCCAAAGCTACTTTAGTTTTGAGATCGTGAGTTTAGGTGGGTACACTCAGTTCCTGGTGCGTACGCCGGTAAATTTTCGCGACCTAGTGGAAGCTTCTCTATATGCTCAGTATCCGGACGCCGAGGTTACCGAAGTGGAGGATTATGTGGGGCGTATCCCGCTCAATTTTGATACTGAGGAGTACGATCTGTGGGGCACGGAGTTCCAGCTCATGAAGTTGGACGTGTATCCCATCAAGACATACCCGGAGTTCGAGCATACTCTTTCCCAAGAGTTCAAAGACCCTATGGCCGGGCTGCTGGAGATCCTGAGCCGCATTAAGCCAGACGAGGATGTGTGGCTGCAACTGGTGGTTACGCCGACCGACGACAGCTGGAAGAACCAGGCCAAGAAAGAGGTGCAGAGGATTATTAGCAAGAAAGAGGGCAGCGGCGGTCTGGGCGGCGTGTTGACCTCCCTCCTTTTTCAACTCCCGGCTAAGTTTCTCTATACAGTTACCGAAACTGTGTTTTCTGGAGTGGTCGAGCCGGGCAAATCAACCGTCTCGACTGGGACGTTAGAAAAAAAACCCCACACCGTGCAAGAGCTCACGCCAGGTGAGAAAGACGTAGTAGTGGCCATTGAGCGTAAGGCTAGCAAGATCGGCTTTAAAACAAAATTCCGGCTCGTTTACTGGGGGCGGCGGGAGACATTCCTTAAGGGTAGAGGCCAGGCCGGCGTGGTGGGTGCCATACAGCAATTCACCACTCTGAACCTTAATGGGCTAAAGCCTTCCAGGTTAATGACCACCAAGGCGGAGTACTTTTTAAAGCAATCGCGCATCAATAACAAACAACGGCGTATTCTGAGGCACTATGCCGGTCGCAGCAATAGGCGCGGACACGGCGAAGGGTTCATTCTGAACACCGAGGAGCTGGCTACGCTTTACCACTTTCCGGTGGTTACTGTTAAGGCACCGTTGGTAAAGAAGACCGAGGCTAAGAAGGCTGAACCGCCTTTTGGTTTGCCGGTGTATCAACCAGGTCGGCGTTTGGCCGAACCACAGCCGGCCGCTGCTACTGGTAAAGGTGCGGCGCCAGGTAATTTACCTACCGTAGAGTAACACTATGGCAGAGCACGCTTCATTTGACGTAGTACCATTCGCGGTCACGAATTTCCGCAACGGCCAGCAAAAGTTCGGCATTAAGTTGGACGATCGGCGCCGGCACGTGTACGTTATCGGTAAATCGGGCACCGGTAAGTCCGTGCTGTTGGAGAACATGATCTACACCGACATTAGGGCCGGGCACGGCTTGGCGGTGGTGGATCCGCATGGCGACCTGGTAGAGAAGGTGCTGGACCTCGTACCCTCGCACCGAGTGAACGATGTGGTGTATTTTAACCCTTCAGACATCGATTACCCTGTGGCCTTCAACCCCCTGGAGTCAGTGGACCCCAAGTATCGGCACCTAGTGGCCTCGGGCTTGGTGGGCGTGTTCAAGAAAATTTGGGCCGATTCCTGGGGGCCGCGCTTGGAGTACATTTTGCGCAACGCCATTCTTTCGTTGCTCGAGTATCCATCTTCTACACTGTTGGGCATTACACGCATTCTAGTTGATAAGTACTATCGTAAGAAGGTACTAGAAAAAGTGACGGACCCAGTGGTGCGTTCGTTCTGGATAGATGAGTATGATAACTATAACGAGAAGTTCCGCACCGAAGCTATTTCGCCTATTCAGAACAAGATCGGGCAGTTCCTATCCTCGGCCATTATTCGCAATATCGTAGGGCAGCCCAAGTCCACTATCGATCTCCGTCAGATAATGGATGAGCAGAAAGTGCTCTTAATGGACCTTTCCAAAGGCCGGGTAGGCGAGGATAATTCGGCGCTGCTAGGTGCCATGATGATAACCAAGATACAACTCGCGGCCATGAGTCGCATAGACAAAGCGGAAAATGAGCGCAAGGATTTTTTTCTTTACGTAGATGAATTCCAGAATTTCGCCACCGAGAGTTTTGCCACCATTCTGTCGGAAGCTAGGAAGTACCGTTTGAACCTCATCATCGCGCACCAGTACATTGAGCAGTTGGGCGATGTGGTGCGGGCGGCCGTGTTCGGCAACGTTGGCACTATGATAGTGTTCCGCGTGGGCGCGGAAGATGCCGAATTTTTGGAAAAGGAGTTCGCCCCCACTTTCACCGAAACGGACCTGGTGAGCCTGCCCAATTACCACATATATCTTAAATTGATGATCGACGGGGTGACGAGCGATGCCTTTAGCGCTACTACATTGCCGCCTGTTGGTGTGCGCAATAATAACCGTAGCAACATTATTAAAGTTTCCCGCGAGCGCTACGCGCAGGACCGACAGAGTGTGGAAGAAAAGATCTTGCGCTGGGCCGGAGTGGAAGAGGTGTTCAGGGGTACGGCACAAGCAGAATCGCGCAGCTTGAACCCTGAGGAGGCCGCCTACCGTGAGTCGCCGCGACGTACCGCTGGTGGCCGGTTGAATCGAGAGCCAGAAGAGCCCCCGCGTTTAAATCTTAATCAGCCTCAAGTTGAGTTGTTCGAGGATGCTTGCTGGGTGTGTGGCCGCAAGGTGCAATTGCCTTTCAAACCCGACGGCATTCGGCCGGTATACTGCAAAGAGGATATTAAGAAAATACGGCAAGGGCTCATCCCCAAGCCTAAGCCACGGTTGGTGGTTACTGAAAGTAAGCCTGTGGAACCGGCTGGTTTACCTACGGTAGGAGAACCAGTGCAAGTTCCCCCAAGCCCTATCACCACAGTTGAACCTTCAGCTGTTCCCCCGAGCGTGGCTATAGAGGAGCCAAGGCCAACCCCCACCCTTTCGGCCGACCCCATACTTCATCTGGTGGATGTGTTAGCACAAGAGGTTGTGCCGTTCGAACCCGCCAACCAGCCGGCTGAGTCCTCCCAGCCTATGCCGTGGAGGGAGGACGGGTCGCGTTCTCTTAAGCCCCAACAGGTGGTGCGATTTAGCGATGAGTAATGGTATGACGTCCTCTTTAAATCGCTTTAAGCGCGAGGTGGCCGAGGTGAAGGTGCAGGGTGCTTCGGCCGTAGCCGTCGCTACCCTGGAAGCGCTAGGGCATTTTTTTATCTCCACTGGCGCGCCGCGCAACCAGGCGGCGTGGGCGCAGTTGGTCCAAACAGCCCAGGAGCTCGCCGCAGTGAGGCCTACCGAACCTATGGCGAGAAATCTGGCTAGTTGGTTTGTAGCCGAGCTTGCGGCGCGCGCTAAGGCGGCAGGTGACGGGAAGTTTCATTGGCAAGCTGAAGTTGGCAAGCTGCAACAGGAATTACACTACCGGGTGAAAGAAATTGAAGCGCACATTGCCCGTTTAGGCAGCGCATTGGTGCGCTCCAAACAAACTATTTTCACGCACTGCCACTCCTCGTTGGCCGAAGGCATTTTAGTGCGGGCGCGGCAGGCGGGTAAGAGTTTTATGGTGTATCACACTGAGACCAGGCCCCTGTTCCAGGGCAGGATTACCGAGCGCCACTTAAGGCGTGCGCGCATTACAAGCGTAATGGTGGCGGACAGCGCCGCGGCCTGGCTTATTTCTAACCACTCAGGGGACGATGTACAGGTAGACTGGGTGTTGCTTGGTGCCGACAGTATTGGCAAGGACGGTTCGGTTATGAACAAGATTGGCAGTTTTGCCATTGCTCTGTCAGCCTATGATTCCGGTATTCCGCTTTATGTTGCTGCCACGCTTTTGAAATTCGATAGCCGCAGCGAAAGCCATATTGAGCTCAGGCCGCGCGATGAGCTGTGGCCTGGCGCGCCCAAGGGCACGCAAATCATCAACTACGCTTTTGACCGCATACCTGCCCAGTACATTACCGCGTATGTTACCGAGGTAGGCTTGGTGAAGCCGAAAGATTTCGCCAAAGCCGCGCGCCAGCAGTATCCGTGGTTAGGGAACAAGATAAACAGGTAATTAGATTTTTGTGTCATTTTTTCTCAAAACTAAAAAATTAGACCTTTCCTCAGGCGGGGAGCCGATGACGGTGATGAACCAGGCCGAGGCCGAGGCGTACGGTATTCAAGCAGGCGACCGGGTGGAGCTGCGGCTGCCTGGCGACAAGCGGCAAGTGGTGGTTATGGAGGTGAGTCAAAGCCGAGTCGCCCCTGGGCAATTGGGTTTGTGGCGCGAGGCTGCCAGTATTTGCAAATGCAAGGATGGCACCATAGTGGAGGCCCAGCTCTTGTCGCGCCCGCCCTCCATTCAAGCTATCCGCAAGAAGCTCTTGGGTGAGGAGCTTACCTATGATGAGATTCACTCCATAATCGCAGACATTGTCGAAGGCAATTTATCACCAGTGGAAACCACTTACTACGTGGCTTCGGGGTTCGTAAAACCGAACAGCGACGCCGAGCTTTTTTACCTTTCCCGCGCTATCGCGGAGACCGGCGAGCAAATGAACTTGCCGGTGGAGGTGGTGGATAAACATTCCATCGGCGGCCTGCCGGGTAACCGCACCACTATGGTGGTAACGCCCATCATCGCTTCCTTGGGGCTCTACATGCCCAAAACCTCCTCGCGCGCCATTACCTCGCCTGCTGGTACGTCCGACACCATGGAGGTGTTGGCTCCCGTAACTTTTTCCATGGAGGAGATACGGCGCATAGTGAAGAAGACGCACGCCTGTTTGGTGTGGGGAGGCGGATTGAATATAGCGCCGGCCGATGACCGCATTATCAAGCTCTCGCGCCCACTGGCGCTTGAGCCGTACGACAAAATGTTAGTTTCCATTATGGCCAAAAAAGTGGCTATGGGGGTGGACTACCTCGTGATTGATATGCCGATCGGCGGCACGGCTAAGGTTACCAGCCGCAAGGTGTCCAACCAACTGGAAGCAAAGTTCAATTACTTGGGCAAAAAGTTCGGCATGAAGGTTAAAGTGATTAAAACCATGGCGCGCGAGCCCATTGGCCGGGGTGTTGGCCCGGCGCTCGAGGCGCGGGATGTGCTAAGGGTGCTACAGCGCAAGGCCTTGAAGCCCGACGACCTGGAGCAAAAGGCCGCTTACCTGGCAGGTGAGCTGTTGGAGCTTAAGGGATTTTGCCGGCGTGGAGAGGGTGAGCGCATTGCCCGGCGTCAGCTTGATTCCGGCGCGGCCTGGCGCAAAATGCAAGAGATTATAGAGGCACAAGGTGGGAACCCCACGGTTGATTCCGAAGCAGTAGCGGCCGGCACTTACCACTACGAAATTCACGCCCCGCGCGAAGGGAAGGTGAGCGTGATAGACAACCGAGCCATTAACGAGGTGTGTATGAACCTGGGTGCGCCGCGCGAAAAACTGGCCGGGCTACACCTCCACGTGCGTTGGGGTCAGCCGGTACGGAAAGGGGATAAACTCCTTACGTTGTATGCCCCTTCTAAAGCGAGATTGGAGTTGGGGCTTACGGCGCATGAGCATTCCCCAATTATTACCATTATTTAAATGAGGAGCCTGAATTTAACCTTAAGGTAAGAAACTGATACAATATACCCGTCTAATTTGGAATATTTTTTAACCATATCTTTATCACTAATCACTAGTTTATGGGTACAGAGAATATACGCCTGCCAGGGGAAGAAGCTGAGCAAGTGCCTGAATTGCCAGTAGAAGTCAAAACCATCTCAAGCTACGAGCCGCCCCGGTTTGAAGTCCAAGAGGGGGGAATGTTGATAGATGGTAAGGCGGTCAGCGGTATTAAGGTTGAGAGCCTTAATCCGGCCGACCTCGCCTCGTCACCTGATGGAGGCACTATTGTTCTACAGCAGCAGCGTAAGGAGGAAAATAATCCTTGGAAGGTAATTCGCCGTGATTCCTCAGGAGCTTATGCTAAACAGTTCGAGCTCGAACAGTTTATGAAGGACGAATTCTTGCGGAACGGCAATGTTTTTGGCGTGACGGTTAACCGGCCGGGAGAAAAATCAAAGGAAAATACTTATACCGTGCATCTCAATGAAAAAGAAATAGGAATCGGTGAAGATTATCCGCAATTTAACGAGAGGATAACGGGCGATGTCACCCAGTATCAGGTAGTGTCTCGCCAGAATCATGACCGTAGGAGCATACATTTTTTTGATTCGGCTAACCCGGAACACGAATTCCCACGCTGTGAAGTAGTGGGGCGCGGGCAAGGGCATGGAGAGTTTTCAGTCAACGGGGTACAGTGGCACGTGCCGGGTGAAGTGGATTATAGTTCAGGCTATCGGGTCCTGGCTGATAAGTATTCAAATGATATAGCACTGAACACCAGAGCCCGTAGTGGAGGGAAGAGCGCAATCGTTCATAATAACAAGACCTGGAAACACGCTTTTGAGAACGCTTATGGCATGAGGCTTGAAGCTGGCTACCTAAGTTTGGTTGACCGCCACCATGATGATAAAAAATTATATATTAACGACAACGTTTGGCAGATGCCTGATTTTGAAAAAAATAACGCACCGCAATCCGGCAATATAGAGGACTATTATGTTAGCAAGAACGGTTATGTCGCCGCGGCCGTAAGTGTGTATGATGAGCAGGCTGGCTGGCACAGCAAGGTTTTAACGGGTGATACGAAAGGCGCTACGTCCAAGTGGGACAAACCAGTACAAGGCCATGTTGAAAAGATGGTTACCAATGACGATGGTACAAGCGTGGCAGTGTTAACTAACTTAGAAGAAGGTAAAAGAGTAGCGATAATTGACGGCATTGAGTACCCTTTGAGTACTGATGCCAACGAAGTGGTTGATTTCAACTTCGCCGGCAAAGCGTTACGTTTGTCTTATCGCACGGCTGATGGCCGGTTCGTGGAGCAGGAGGTTGCGCTTAAAGAGAACGCAGCTGAAGTTGTGGTCCAGCGCCAAGAGCAGGAGGTTAAAGCGGCGGCTGCCAGAGAGCTGATTGAGCTTATGCTTAAGCAAGGCCTGAAGCCGCAGGATATTCTGGCGAACGCCAAGAAAACCCCCAGCTTAGAGGCTACCATTAAATCACAGGGAAATTCCCTTAAGGTTGAACAGGAGGAGAATGTGAAGTTTCGTAAAGAAGTTGATAACCTTACGCTTGCAATTAAAGAAAAAGAATCTGCTATGATGTCTAAACAGAATGCTATT
>JAUYKG010000032.1 GCA_030700105.1 Candidatus Veblenbacteria bacterium | reverse complement strand
ACTTCCACGCCCACGAAGCGCCCTAAGATGCTAAAAACACCTATGGTAATAATGGCGTCGTGCGCGAGTGCCAAAATGGCGCTCAAACCGTACTTCCAGGAAACCACCGGACGCGAGACCTTACGGAAGGCCCACGCGATATAGATAACGATAAA
Source organism: Candidatus Veblenbacteria bacterium (assembly GCA_030700105.1). Lineage (GTDB taxonomy): Bacteria > Patescibacteriota > Patescibacteriia > Veblenbacterales > UBA10138 > JAUYKG01. The sequence goes on along the minus strand of JAUYKG010000032.1, from coordinate 39,103 downwards.
AGCTAAGGCCACTCCCAGCGCCCATAAGGACCGGCGCTGGAGCTCTGCTCCAATGACGGGGCCAATAGTTTCAAAACGTAGTTCATCTGCCACCCCGCCGCCCGCCTCACCCAACTGTCGTACAATTGTTTGGTGGGTAATCTCATCAACGTGCTTAAAGCGCAACAGCATTCCCTGCCCGCCAGCCGGTTGCACCGCTACACCATCCAACTTAAGCGGCTCCAATGTTTTTCGTATATCATCGACGCTGGGGCGAGATTGGGCAAAGCTTACCTCGAGTAAGCTGCCGCCGGTAAAATCAATACCAAAGCGCAATCCCCACACCAGCAGAGCTACTATTGAGAGCGCTGCCAGTACACCTGAGAATATGTACCACAGTGCCCGGAAACGAATGATATTAACCATAATATTAGGCAGTCAGCTGAGGAGGTTCCTCCCGCTTTACGCCAAATAACCACAAATGGCGCGCCAAGCGCGGGCTGGCCAGTAGACGCAAGAAGGTGCGGCTTACCGTAATGGCCGTAAACATACTAATAAGAATACCGAGCGCTAAGGTGAGCGCAAAGCCTTTCACTAGGCTGGAGCCGAACCAAATAAGTATAACAGCAGTGATCAAGCTCGAGACGTTGGAATCGCGAATGGATGTCCAGGCCCGTCGGAAGCCTTCTTCAATCGCCTCGGCTAGAGGCTTGCCGCTGCGCAACTCTTCGCGCAAACGTTCAAAAATGAGCACGTTAGCATCCACCGCCATACCCACCGAGAGAATGAAGCCAGCGATGCCAGCCAAAGTAAGCGTAATTGGCCAGAGCTTAAAGAGTGCCAGGGTAAGCAGCGCGTACACCCCCAGAGCACAAACGGCCAACAGACCGGGCAAACGGTAGTATGCCACCATAAAGAACGCTACCAGCAATAAGCCGAGTGCTCCGGCGAGTAAACTCTTCTCCACCGAAACGCGGCCCAAGGAAGCGTCCACGGTCGTTTGGGTTACGAGCGTTACCGGCACCGGCAGTGCGCCCGAGTTCAAACGCTGGGCGAGCTGCTTGGCTTCCGGCAAGGTAAAGTCGCCGCTAATAGTGGCCTGCCCGCCCGTAATGGCTTCTTGCACTGTCGGGGTACTAATGGGGAACTCATCAAGGAAAATAGCGACGGGGCGGCCGACGTTACGGCCGGTAATAGCGGAAAATAGATCTTTACCCTCATCGGTAAAGGTAAGGCTGATGCTTGGCAAGCCGGTATTCGGGTCGAACTCCACCTGAGCGCGCTTTAATTGCTTGCCTGAGAGCCCGGTGGCCACCCAATCTTCCGTTGGGCTGGCCTCCTGCGTGCGAATGAGGATATGGCTGGCCCGCACTTCAGAGCCGCTCTCGCCTTCACGCTCCTCTGTTTTCTTTATGATGTGGTAGCCGAATTGCGACTGCACCAGCTCGGGTGTTACCTCGCCAACCTTTAGAGCAAAGGCTGCTTCTTCGAACTCCGGCACCATGACACCACGACCAAACCAGCCTAGATCACCACCCTGATCCTTACTGGAATCCTCCGAATTGGCCTGGGCCAGCTCGGAAAAATCCTCACCCCCTAAGGCGCGAACTAAAATATCCTGCGCCTTCTGCTGTGCTTGGGCATTATACTGCTCCGTATCGTCCGGTGCAGTAGCCTCGGCCGCCGCGAGCTCCTTAAACTCAAGTACGGGCGTTTCGCCGATCAAGCGTATAGCTTCCTGCGTATCAGTAACGCCGGGCAATTCCACAATCACCCGCCAGCTCTCCCCTACCTTGCTCGTCTGTATCACAGGCTCGGCTACGCCGAAAAAGTTCACCCGTCGTTCAATTACGTCCCGCACTCCTTCCACCGCATCGGCTCGTTCACTGTCCGGCACTTGGCTCACATCGGCTTCGTAGACCAAATGTGCCCCACCCCTGAGGTCCAGACCAAGCTGCACGTTGTACCGGTTCCAGAACTGCTGTCCCGGCACCCACTCGGGTACCCGCGGCCAATCAATCAAGCCAGCTGCTAAAGCCAGGATAGAAACGCTCACAAACACATACCACACCTTTTTGCGGGGCGTGATATTGCGAAACAACAGGCGCCCCAAGGCCACAAATGGCCACCACAGGAAGCCTAGCGTAGAGTTTAATCCTTCTCCAAATTTGCTCAAAAATGACATTGCCTAAAGTATCTCTGTGCTAAAACAAGCTTTGGTACTAGCCAAAGCAACAGCCGTACTATAGCAGGCCGCCAACACCCTGACAAGGGTAGGCTAGGCCCGCAGGAACCCGCCAGCCTGCAACTCCCACAGCTTCTGATACAAACCGCCCTGTTTTTGCAGCAGCTCGGCGTGCGTACCGATCTCGTGTATGGCACCATCGCGCACCACGATTATCCTATCCATTTTCATAATAGTAGAAAGCCGGTGAGCGATGACGATGGTGGTCTTCTCGCGCATCAAGTTAGAGAGCGCGTCCTGAATCACCGCTTCGGTGTGGGAATCCAGGCTGGAAGTAGCCTCGTCCAAAACCAGGATAGGGGCGTTCTTCAAGATGGCCCGCGCAATGGCCACACGTTGGCGCTCGCCGCCCGAGAGCTTAATACCGCGCTCGCCCACGTAGGTCTCATACCGCTGCGGTAACCGCTCAATAAATTCGTCACAGTGCGCCAACTTGGCTGCCGCCTGTACCTCCTCCTCTGTCGCCTCGCGCCGGCCGTAGCGTATATTATCCATTAAACTGCGGTGGAACAGCACGGGGTCTTGCGGTACTAGGCTCACCTGGCGCCGCAGGGATTCCTGGGTTACCTCGGCGATGTTCTGGCCGTCTATGTAAATTACCCCTTCGGGCAGATCAAAAAAGCGTAGCACCAAAGCTGCCAAGGTGGATTTGCCCGCACCCGAAGGTCCCACCAGACCAACCTTCTCCCCTGCTGCCACGCACAGGTTAAAGTTCCGAATTATCTGACGCGCGTCGGCATAGGTAAAGCTTACGTTACGGAACTCAACCTCTCCATGTTTCACCACCAGACTAGTAGCGCGCGGCACATCCTGTACTTGATGCGGGGTGTGAAGGATTTGCACCATTTCCTCGGCATCGGCCAGGTTGCGGTACATGCGCCTAATTACCCGCCCAAACCCCCACAGCTGATCAAATAGCTGGACTAAATAAATTTGTATTAGGACGAAATCACCCACACTCACCTTTCCCTGCTGCCAGAGCTTAATGGCCATATAGAACATCACGAATTCCAAAACGAACATAAAGCCCGCCTGCACCGATTCAATGACGGCGTCAAAATCCCAGCTCTTTTTGGCCAGGCGGAACTGCTCATGGGTATGCTTACGGAACCCCTCTTCCTCGTAATGTTCAGCTGTGAACACCTTAAGATTAGCCTGGTTGGTAATGGTATCGGCCAGGTAGGCGGTTACGCGCGTATCGGCTGCGGCGGCGGCCTCATCCAGTTTAAGCTTCTTTAGGGTAAGGCCGTAATTTATGCCCAAGTAAAGCACAATCCACCCGAGCAAGATGTACCCCAAGCTGGGGTAGTGTGCAAAAATAACCACCAGCACCGCCACAATACGCACGGCCATGGGCAAGAGGTTCCAGTACACCGCGTCGGAAATCTCCTCAAAGGCGCGCGTGAGACGGCCCACCTTGCGCACGAGGCCCCCTACGAACCGGTTAATGAAAAAACCATAAGAGTGCTGGTGCAGGTATTCAAAGCTACTGTTCGTGAGGTCCGCAATTACGCGCGGCTGGAAAAAATTATTCACGAACGTGGCCACACGGTAGGCCACCCACGTTACGCCGTTCAACAACAGCACTGTCAGTACTATACCTACCAGTGTGCCTGTCACTGCCTCGGGGTTACCTAGCCCGCCCGCCAGCACATCAAAGAAACGCTTGTAGTAGAGCGCGGTGATAATCGGGATGAGCGAACCCAGGGCAATGGAGCCCGCCACTATCCAAAAAGCTGCGCGGTAGCGCATGGCGTGCCGCCAGTATACTAGGTAGGTTTGCTTGGTGATTAGTTTCATATCTGCCCAAAAAATAAATGGACTGCGGGGTAGCCCCTCAGCCTACACTTAACTATGACGGAAATCAAGCCGGTATCGTTACACGGTCGGCCTCGCCCTGCGCCGCACCCGTAGATACCATACCACGTACGCTACAGCTAAGGCGCTGTAGTTCACCGCCATAAACCAGGGCTCGGCCCAGGAAAAACTATCCACAGTGAACGTAGAGAACGGCCACAGGAACGGGGTGGGAAAGAACTCCCGGCCATGAGTAAATATATCTATCACAATGTGGAGTCCCCAACCGCCTATAAGCCACGGCCACTTCCGCCTTCGTATAAAGTAGAGCGCAAACACAACTAACCCGAATATTACCAAGCTGTGGGTGATATTGTAAAGCGCAAAGACGTATGCAGGTATACTGGCCAGCTCCGGCGGGCCGGAACGCAGTGCGCCGCTGAACAAATTCTGTACGAATAGTAAACCGAACGAGAATAAGTCCGGCGCCACACCGCCAAACGCCGCCCACAAGCGGGGCTTAAGGGGAACTTTTTGATATACTACCGCGGCCCAAAGTGTGTGGGCGAATACATCCATATCTAAGTCTTTCGTTTTGCCTCTAGCCAGTCCGGCACCGGGACGAACGTTACCTCAGACCAATGGTCCACCTCGGCCTCGGTAACGTTATAATACTTTTGGTATACATTCTCAATACTGCCGTGCAACGCCTCGGTCCAATCAAATCCTAACTCCGCCGCTGCCTGCTTGACTATTGCCTCGTCCCCACCTTCAAGCTCAACCACCGGCGGTATCCAGGGCCAGGTATCAAGCGTTACTTCACAATCTTTAAGTCGCCAGGTTTCCCGCTTTGTCTCCTGATAGCTCTTGGCCTCTAACCCAATAGCCCCGAGCAACTGGCAAGTGCGCTCAAAATCGTTCACCACAACACTCACCTCCTGAGTGCCGCGGAGCGTGCGATCGTTAAGCTGTTTATAAGTGAGTGTTACTCGGTCGCCTTCGTCGCGCGCCCGCACCCAACCTCCCACCTTCTCTAAGCGGCTGTCTGGAAAATCAAATGGCCTCCGGCGCATTAGCCGTTCGGCGTGCACCAGTTCGGCCTTCAATTCGCGTAGCCGTGCTCGTACGGCCTCCAACTCGGGCACTACCCACTTTGCCTCAATCTCTGTTTCCATCACCTACAGTTCGTAGATCACGTCCTTGCGCTCCACCACAATATCCCAGCCCTTGCGCTTGGCTATCTTATAAAGATTGCGGTTGGGGTTAAAGCAGATAGGCCGCGCCACCGCCTCCAGGAACGGCGCGTCGCTCTCGCCATCGCCCACACCAACGCTACCGGCCAACTTAAGGCCCTGCTCCTTCAGGTAGCGCGCGAGCACGGCGCGCTTATCTCGAATGGGAACCTCCAGCACCTCACCAGTGTAACGGCCGTCATGAGTTTGAAAGACCATGCCGTATGCCACGTCAAACTTATAAAAAGCGTTGAACTCCTGCACAATCTCAATGGGCGAACCGGAAATTGCCACCAGACGATGCGTAGGACGCAATTTTTCAATAAGCTCACGCGTGTAGGTATACACGCGACTCTTCTGCTGGCCGATAACTATTTGCGCCACGCGCCGCACGTCTTCCACACTCACGCCAGCAATGCGCTTTTCGTACGAGCGCACCACCTGCATAATATAGTCCTCGTAGCTGCCGTGCCTGTTCACCCAGGAAAAATAATTCTGTTCCAGCTCTTTCTTCACAATGGCCGGGAACACGTCGTAGCGCACGAGTGCCATAATAAGCTCCCGCTGTAAAGAGGAACGGAAAATGGTACCGTCGATATCGAATACTGCTACCTTGTGCTTATGACTAGACTTCGACATATACCAAAATCTAACGCCGCACTTGGCCAATGGATCGTTTTTTGGCAGCCCGGCGCTCCAATGAAATAACCAAGCTTGTTAAAATAATCGCTCCTAGGCCAAACGCTACATAAATGCCGACCAAATGGTGAAATTGGAACAGATAGGTAACGACTTCAGCCACAAACTGAATACCAAAAAATATAGAGACTACGCTCGACACCCGAAAAATTGCCCTCTGCCAGGTACTTAGACGGCGGTGCCTAAGGTAGAGCATCAATATAAGAAATATAACAAAGAGCGGGAATGAAACGTAAGAATGTAGTAGCACGTTCTGAAAAGCAAACTGCTCCGCCGGACAGCTCTCGCCCCAACTAATAAGGAAAGTGGCCTGACTGCACTCGTCGTAGTGCGGATTGTAGATACGGTTAATATCGAACAAACCACGCTCCCCCAAACCAATGAGAGTGAGTGCCAAGAGTAAGGAGAGGAAAACACCCGAGACAGTCAGGTGTTCCTTAACCGGCAAGCTGCGAGGTATTGCTTGTGGCGCCTGCGTCAACGGCTGAAGCGGTGACATACGCTCCTAGGATACACCGCCCCGCCGACCGTTGGCAAGAAAAAACTGGTGTCCTTAATTAGTTGGAGGAAAGGACACCAGTCGAGAAGGGCGTATTGAGAGGGAAAATACACCCCAATCATTTAATTTCTATAATTCAGGCATATAAATTTGACTGTATGTCACTCGTCCGTTCGTTAGAAAAGTAGTGACATCAATAGATATGATATACATCATATCCAGCCTGGAAAATTGGTCAATGGATTTACTGAAAAATACGTGAGGCAGAACAAATATGTACACTCGGCTCTGATAAGAACGCCAATCAGCGCTGTAAGAAAACCCTTGGTCACGAGTTACGAAAATAACAATACAACCTGGGTTTTCAGCCGCAATTTTTTCAATCTCGGCCAAAACATGACTGTCATCATTATGGCTCCAAGACTGCGCTGCCACAGCAATGCATTTATGGACAACGAATCTTTGCCCACCCTGTAGCTTAGACAGCAGTTGAAGAATCTTTGGCTGATCATTAAGCTGCCTTTGAATCTTTGCCTTAAGCCTTGGTTTTGTAGTCTTGAATGGCTTAAACGGATTGAAAGTGCAGGCATCCAAAACTATCAACGCCTGGCGTACATCAGAATTGGGATAATTATACATTATGCTACTCCGTATGTTTTTGTTTTTGGTTAATTAAGATTAATTAAATAATAGTTGCTTTCAATTGTTAAAGAACAAAAATGCCGCGCCTAGCGCGACACGTCAACTAGCCTGTTCAGGCTTCATGAAAACAGCCCTTTCTATTACCGCTTCCATAATTCAATGGTAGCTTGCGGAAAAGTATAACGCAACAACGAGTCAAGCCCCTCCCTTACGAGGTTTTCTGTTAACAAATGACTGCCTCAAACCGCACCACGGGCAAAACCAACTGCGTTTCCCCTTCGGGGCATCGCCAATACTCCACCACTTGCGGCAACTACCACAGCGGAAATGATTCAATCTTTCTATGACTCTACTGCCTTGCTTGCGCTTGGGCATATGACTTCTCCACCCACACTATTACCCCAATAACCTTAAAGTATCAAAACTAAACTTCAATAGAACTAGCAAACCTCTTTACGCCATTAAGAAAATCATCCGGCCGCCTGTTTACCAGCTCCTTAAGTTCTTGTCTAGAAAACCATTTTACTTCTGCAACCTCGTCTTTCTGTATTTTGAACTCCTTAGAGGGCTTATCAATAGTAAGTAGGTACTGCTGAACAAAGTAACGCCACTTACCTTCGGAGTACTTTTTAGTTCCTTTTTCAAACACAAGCCCCCCCAGACCAAGTTCTTCACTCGCCTCTTTATAAATATTACTGTCGTAGGTTTCGCCTTCCTCCACTGTACCAGCCACAGCCGGGCCCCACTTTCCCGGGTCATGACTTTTGGTAAATGCTCTCTGAGCTAGCAGTACTTCACCCTTACTGTTTTCTATCCAAAGCGAAGTCACTCGATAAATATCTATAACCAAAAGCTCATCCCGACTTTTAGCGCCTATAACATTATCATCTTGGTCGACGATCGTTATTTTCATACTTCTATCTTTCACTCAATTCATGGATTAGTTACCTAAATTTTGAACCCAAGCTGCTAGGATTTTTCTCAGTTCTTCCGTCTTGCCTGGTTCAGAAAAATTGTGTCCAGCGCCGCTAATAACATGTAGTTCTTTTCTCCCCGGCAGTAGATCGTAAAGTAACTTCTGGTGAGCCGCTGGGACAAACCTATCTTGATCACCTATTACTTGTAATACGGGCATTACTAATCGGCGTGCTTCTGGAAGTAGATCATATTTTAAACGGTCTTCGATATATTGCCACTTTAGCCGATGTATCAAACCGGGACGCGTAGTGCTACTAAACTCCCTTATACCGATTTTCTTCCATTCTTCTAACTCACGCTTATCATACAATTGAGTACTCAATGGCCCACTGACGGTACCAGCAAGCAAGGCAAGCCCCTTCACCTCGCTAACGTGTTGTTCAGCATACAGAGCTACACACATACCACCCATACTGTGGCCCACTAATACAAATGGTTCACGATAAAATGCCTGCCTCTTTGCCCATACAATTACATCTTCCAAGTCATGAAAAGCGCTAGTAAATGTCGAGTCCTCAAACTTGCCATCACTTTCTCCGTAAGAATTTGTAGTATCAAACAAGACCGCTGAGAATCCCGCAGTATGAAAAATATGAGTCGCCGTTTGTACCTCTGACTGTTCTTTATAACCACCATGACCGTGCATTACAAAAACCAAGCCACGATTGAGTTTGCCTTCTTCAACAACCACAACAATTTTCTGCTCTTTCCTATTTTTTATTATCATCTTCAACATAATAACTATTTAAGCAAATGTGCATAATTGGCGCGAAACTTGGCCAGCTTGGGACTTATTATAGCTTGGCAATAACCCGCCGCTGGATTGTTCTTGTAATAATCCCGGTGGTACTCCTCGGCCTCATAAAAGTCCTTAAGCGGCTCAACTTTGGTAATAATCGGCGCATCAAAATTCCCCAAAGCATTCAGTTCGGCTATAAACTTTTCGGCTTCCGCTGCCTGTTCTGCTGAAGTTGTAAAAATAACGGAGCGGTACTGTGTACCCACATCATTCCCCTGCTTATTTAGGGTTGTGGGGTCGTGCGTGGCAAAAAATACGCCAAGTAAGTCGTGGTAACTAATAACCGCCGGATCGTATTCTACCATAACAACTTCAGCGTGCCCGGTTTGCCCAGAACACACCTGCTTATACGTCGGCTTTTCCACACTACCGCCAGCATACCCCGAGATAACAGATACCACGCCCTTAAGTGCGGTAAATACGGCTTCGGTACACCAAAAACATCCTCCGCCAAAGACTGCTGCGGCAACCTTGCGCTCTGGCATAACTACTTCTTCTTACTCTTCTTAGGGCCAACCTTTTCCACGTAATCTTTTAATAGCCACGAGCTTGATTGCACCTTGCCGCCGTGCCCAACACTGAACACCATTTTGCATCCTATTTTTTGGCACGTGGCAACTTCGGGAATGTTATCAAAAGTTCTATCGCCACCGTTTGCAAAAATATCCGGGCGTATACTCTCCAGCTCACCACATACGCTCATATCTTTCGGGTTCTGGCGATGCCGCGTCAGCACAACTCTGTCCACAGTCGCCAAGCCTTCTATTATCTCCTTACGTTCGTAATCCGGCATAAAGACGTGCAGCTTTTTCTTGCGCAGCCAATTGTCGTTGTTCACTACCACCACCAACTTATCTCCCAGCTTCCTGGCCGCTTTAAAAAGGCGCACGTGGCCCACGTGAATAGGGTCAAATCCACCACTCACCACGACCACAACTGGTTTTGTCCGCTTAGACATAATCTTGCCTACTAGTATACCATATTTACTACAATGCCCGTTCCATCCCCATTATAAATTCCTTATTTGTTAATTTCGTCAAATTAACAAATAGTATCAACGGCACGAATGAGCTTGGGGCGGGACACGGACAAGCGGTAGTACACTTGCAAGCTGCGTTGCTCACTTTCCACCAGTTCAGCGGACGCCAATAAGCTTAGATGCCGTGAGGTGGCTGAAATAGAAAGCCTGAGAAAGGCGGCAATATCACCCACCGTTACCTGGCGATGCGCTTTAAGATACTGCATGATGACCAGCCGGCGACGGTTAGCCAGCGCCTTAAAAAGCCGCTCTAGATTACGCATGATGAACTTGGGTTAATTAAGTAACAAAATAACACTGCTCAGATTAGTGTTATTTGCTTATTTCGTCAAATTAACAAATAGCAGTCAAGGCACAACCAAAGGCTACACAGGCTGGGGGTGAGCGCTATTAACTTGCGCCTCTACTCGAGCGAGATGATTTGGAGTCCGTGAGTGTGCACCTCTTCCTCGGGCCACCAAAGCTCGCTAACCTTAAACTTGAGGGCGTAGGTTACCCTCTTCTCCAACTTACGGCCCGTGTAAGCTTTCGTCTGCGGGTCCCACTCCTCCAGCACCAAGGTATCACCTTCCGCAATCTCAACATCATTCAGGCGAAGGTCAAACTTCTTTTTGCCAGTTCGCACAGCCTCAAACAGCTCTGGCCAGGCTTTTTTGTGGATTACCGGCATAGACTATAGTGCGGCATTTTGCTCTTGTGGTATCTCCTTTATCAACTTAAACCGTACGGTAAAATCTCTTAAATCTATATCGTCCCTTTCCCATCCTTCATATATTTGTTCCTTTATATACTTCTTAACTGGTTTTACATTTTCTTTCTTAAAGATGTAGTTGTTATATTTATCCCCCAATTTAAACTGGCCAGTCACAATATACTCATTGTTCTCACTGTTTACAATCTTCTCGAACAGTTCTTTCTGCGACGAGTCATTAAAATGATAGCCATTTTTCACGGCCCATTGGATCACATTGGTTTGCCCGCTGTCTATAATGAAGTTCTTTATTTCTTTGTTATCACTCTTCCGTAATAACGCCATTAAGAACTCTTCATCTTTCTTAAGAAATATACTGCCATTAATGCCGTAATCTCTAATTCCTTTGTTAATTTCCCTGTGTTCCAAACATAAACTTTCTTCTACTTTTCTAAACTTAAAGTTCATCAGCCTGTTATCGGCTTTATCTTTTAGGTAAAACGCGATGACCGGACCACTACTAGTCACTTCGTAATCTAAATCTTCATTAACACCTTCTTTATAAATAACCTGTTCATCCTCCGCTTCAATGTTTTTTATGGCTTCATTAAAAAGTGCGTTGATTTTTTCGGAATCAAACGGGCGCGCAAAAAAGTCGGCCTTCGCTCCAATATTTTCTGCCTGGGCAAACCTCTCAATACTAGACATAAAACATCTTAATACACCTATCCAACTCCCTCACGAGTTCTAACTGTAAAGCTTTTGCTGGTGTTACCCACTTATACCGTTTGTGTTCCTTGGTGCTTAAACTAACCCGTGGTAGCTTATCCAGCTTAAGACGGAACATATAGTAAACAAAATGAAATTTCGGATATTTAACATATACCTTTATTAAATACTCCAATTGAGTTGGGGGCACTCTTTGTCCCGTCTCTTCCTTAATCTCTCGCACCATCGCACGTAACGCATTCTCCCCTTTAGCTATCTTGCCCGCTGGAACGCCCCACCTATTCCCTTGGTACTTACTCTTATGCCGCAATAAAAGGAGGATTTTGTCACCATACTCCATGTAACAGCTAACTATTTTAGCTCGTGGCTCAAATTTCTTAGGAAGTTTGTTGTAAATCATAGTTACTAAGCACCATGACACTTTTTGTACTTCTTACCCAAATCACAAAAATCAGCTCTTATTTTCTGTATATCTCTTATCTTTATTCAACTCTTCTTCATTCGGATATCTTAAAATTTCTGGTATTTTATCTTTTGGAATCTTTCTTACCTTCACTTTCTTATATCCAAGCTGATAGGCTCTTACTAAACGATGCAAACCGTCGAGAATTCGCCACAAGCCCTTATTTTCCATAATATCGATCGGATAACTTAACCCCGCCTCTTCAACTTTTTTCTGATGTTCATTGCTACCCGGAATTTTACGAATTACCTCCCAAGGAGTTAAATTCCAGTCATCAGTATCGTCCTTTTCCCAGAATGGTACATCAAAATGCCAGATGAGATCGTCGATATCCATTTCTTCTACAGGAAAATCTAATTTCCAAACTCTTTCTGGATCCCAATAAAAATCAAGGCCGGCTTCTTTCACGCTCTTAGGCCTTTTAGTTCTTAGCTTTCTTCCCATGGCACTTTTTATTATTCCCTCCAATCAGTTAATTGCCACACAATTTTTATATCTATTTAGCCTGCTTGTGAATGATTATGAGATACGTCTCTGCTAAAAGCCTTTTTGGCTGATTGTTTTCATATTCGTAGGTATCGTCTGATGGCGTTCGTATTTTCTCTATCTGAACATTACCTTTTGTTTTCAAGTTCTCCAATGCTTCGCCAATACTTTTAGGTAAAATTTGTTTTGATTCATACCCCTTATCCATCAACACTCGTGAAAGGCGTACTTCACCTCCAGGCCTTATAACCCTCACCATCTCATACAGACTATTCATAACTTTTTCTTTCACTGTATCAGCGTTTACTTCACTGATATATATATTCGGGATTGCGGCATTCGAGACAACTAAGTCGAATGATTCGTCTTCAAAAGGTATTGCCTCGGCTCGAGCAACTACACTTTTATTTTTCTCTAGAATATATTCTTTTTGGGGCTCTAAATTATAAATTTCTCCACTAACTCCATGTTCTTTTGCCCATTTTGCGAATTGAGCAGCCCCAGCACCTACATCAAGAATCTTCTTATCAAAATCTTCAGGCGTAAGCCGAAGATCCTCAATATATGTCTGAAAAACTTCTTCGTCAGTTTTGTCTCTTGTTGATGGTTCTTTTTCGAGTTCTTCCATAATTTTATTAAATCTTATTCTTATTTCCCATGACACTTCTTATACTTCTTGCCACTCCCGCAGGGGCAGGGGTCGTTACGACCAACCTTGTGACCAGCCTCATCCTTGGGCTTACCCATTACCGGCCCACCGGTACTGGAAACCGCGGAGGCGAACACACTCTTAGCTTCGGCTTGGGTTTTAGCCGGGCCCTGCTCCTGAATTTGCCGCCGCGGCGCGGCGGCTTGTGCCGCCTGCTGAGCCACACCAACTTTGAATATGTTATACACAACCTCTTTTCTCATAGCGGCCAGTAAATTCTTGTACATACGGAAAGATTCGCGTTTGTACTCCACTAGCGGATCCCGCTGGCCATAGCCTTGCAACCCAATGCCACCGCGCAAATTATCCATAGCGGTAAGGTGCTGCACCCACAAGGTATCTATACTGCGCAAACTAATGGCTTTCTCCGCCTCGCGCATCATAGTATCGGCGTTGGGCAGCATAGCCTGCTTGGCCTGAACCATAATAGCCTGCTCCACTTTGTCGTAAGACTGGTTGGCCAAACCAGTGAGGTAACGGATTATTTTGTCGCGCGCCAGGGCGTCCTGCGAAGCGTCACCTGCCTGCGCCTCTATATCCCCAAGCTTGCGGCGCGCCTCGGGCGGCACCGGGAACATAGAATGAATAACTTCGTAAATCTCAGAGAGGTTCCACTTGCTTTCGTCTTCCAGCGCAGTGTGAAACGCCACCACCTGAGCAATCTCCTCTTCTACTATCTCCAGCACCTGCGCTTTCAGTTCCTCCGGTTTTTCCACGGCGGCCTTCAAAATGGCACGGCGGCGAGTGTAAATGGCCTCGCGCTGTTTGTTCAACACGTCGTCGTATTCCACCAGGTGCTTACGAATATCAAAGTTATGCCCTTCCACTTTCTTCTGTGCCTGCTCTATGGAACGCGACACCATTTTGTTCTCGATTGGTACATCCTCGGGCAGCCCCAAGCGCTCCATAAGGTTCTTTACCCGGTCGCCGCCGAAAATCCGCATAAGGTCGTCCTCCAGAGAAACGTAGAACTGACTGGTGCCGGGGTCGCCTTGCCGACCGCTGCGACCGCGCAGCTGGTTATCTATCCGCCGTGATTCGTGCCGCTCGGTGCCAAGCACAAATAAACCGCTCGCTTGCTTAACAAAATCAGCTTCTGCCTGGTCCAGCGGACTGCCGCCCAGAATAATATCCACGCCACGACCAGCCATGTTGGTGGCAATAGTTACTGCGCCGCGACGGCCAGCCTGGGCGATGATTTGCGCCTCGCGCGCGTGGTTTTTGGCGTTCAAAACCTCGTGCGGCACGCCCTCGCGCGTAAGCAGCTCGGACAGCACCTCGTTCTTCTCTATGGAAATGGTACCCACCAGCACCGGCTGCCCGGCCTCATGCAGGTTCTTAACGTGCTGCACCACGGCCTGGAACTTGCCCAGCTCGCTCTTATACACCTTGTCGCCCATGTCGGCACGAACCATAGGCCGGTGTGTGGGAATACTAGTAACTTCCAAATTATAAATTTTGGAAAACTCCTCGGCCTCGGTGGCGGCAGTACCGGTCATACCAGCCAATTTTTTGTAAAGCCGGAAGTAATTTTGAAACGTAATAGTGGCGAGCGTGAGAGATTCGCGCTGAATCTTCACATTCTCTTTGGCCTCGATAGCTTGATGCAAACCTTCGGAGTAACGCCGCCCAGGCATAAGGCGGCCCGTGAACTCATCCACAATCACCACCTCGCCCTCGCGCACCACGTACTGCTTATCGCGCTGGAACAAGGTACGAGCCCTTAAGGCCGATTCCATAATGTGGATCATTTCCCATCCACCCTCGGCATAGAGATTTGTTACGCCCAGCCACTGCTCGGCCTTAGCAATACCAACCTCGGTAAAAGTGGCGGCGCGCATTTTCTCGTCCACATTATAATCCGTGTTCTCCTGCAGAGTGGCAACAAAACGTGCGGCCTCGTAGTACTTATCGCTGGCTTCCTCGGCCGGCGCGGAAATAATAAGTGGAGTACGCGCTTCGTCGATTAAAATGCTATCCACCTCGTCCACAATAGTGTAATGGAGATCGCGCTGCACCATTTGCTCCTCACGCCACACCATATTGTCCCTTAGGTAGTCAAAACCGAATTCGTTATTGGTGCCGTAGGTAATATCGGCCTGGTACGCCTCGCGCCGCGGTACTACGCGCAAATTAGCGAGCGAGGGATCCTCATTGGTTGCTGTGGCGTCGTACAGATAGGCCACCTCGTGATTTATACAGCCCACACTTAAGCCCAAGGCGCTGTATACCCTACCCATCCAAGCAGCGTCACGCCGTGCCAGGTAATCGTTCACCGTAACTACGTGCACACCCTTACCGGTGAGCGCGTTCAGGTACACCGGAGCAGTGGCGGTAAGAGTTTTACCTTCACCAGTTCTCATTTCCGCAATTTGGCCCTGGTGCAGCACCATGCCGCCGACGAGCTGCACATCAAAATGTCGCTGGCCCAAACTGCGATGGGCCGCCTCCCTTACGCAAGCAAAAGCCTCGGGCAGTAAATCATCCAAAACCTCACCCTTGACCAGGCGCTCTTTAAACTGCAAAGTCTTAACTTTCAGCTCGTCGTCCGAGAGTTTTTGAATATCCGGCTCCAGCGCGTTAATACGCTCAACCAGCGGCTGGAGCTTAGTTACCACCCGTTTATTAGGATCACCAAATAGTTTTTCTAAGAATGCCATAAAGCAAACCTAACCATACTAGGTTTAGCCGCAAAAAGCAAGGCTGAACTCCAGCTTACCACCCGAACTCTCGCCCCACCTCCTCAGCGGTTTCGCGCTTGCGCGCCACGGTGATAACGCCGTTCTGAATAACGATTTTCATGGGCGAGGAGAGCAAACAGTGGTGCGAGGCCAGGGCATCTTGATACGCCCCAGTATCGAACACAGCCAGGTACTGCTGCTCGCCCGGCTCCAAGGTATCGAGCGGCGGCAGGAGCACGTACTTACCGCCAGCGGTGTAGCGATCGTCCGAATCGCACGACAGGCCAGCCAACCACGTACGCACGAGCTTTTTACTGTTTAGACGGTTCACTGGCACCATATGCCACTTTTGGTGGATAGCCCAGGTGTCTTTGAGATCGTTCATAAAACTACCGTCGATTATATACCACTGCTTGGCCATGGCACCCTTGATTGGTTTTTCCGACAACGCGCGGTAAATGGTAACCTGGGCCGGCGCTACCAGATAACTCCCCCACTCCACCAGAATGTCGGGGTGCGGAATCCCTGCCTGATCGCAGGTTTTTTGTACGATACGCACAATGCGTTTCACCACACCCTCGGTGGAAAAGAGCGGGCGCTTTTCAAACGGCACAGGCATACCACCGCCGAGGTCTATCATATCCAGGTTGGGGTTGGACTGGCGGAGCTTAACGTACACCTTCATAGCGCGTTTAAGGGGCGCCGTAATGTCCTCTTGGTACTCCAGCTGTTTGGAGGTGTGGTAGTGGAGCAGTTTAAGATTGCGAATGCGGCCGAAAGAAAAAATCTCCTGAGCGGTTAAGCCGAACCGATTAACTTTCTTATCCCAGCGGCCGTGCACCTTAACCTCCGGGTCCAAGCGAATACCAACATCCCCCTTAAAGGTGGAAAGCGCAGCTAGCTCGAACTTATCTTCGATAATTGGGGTTATCTGCAAGCCCTTATCCCTAAGCTCGGCAATAAGCGCCAGGTACTGGTTAGTTTTGGGGCCGTTACAAATAACGCGGATGCGGCTGCTAAACTGTTCCTGCTCCCACATGCGCTTTACCAACCACAGCTCGTTGGCGCTTGTTACCTCCAAATTACCGCCTTCGGAAAGAATGGGCAACACGAATTCCTTGTTCTGGCTGGCCTTCATCGGGTAGTGGTAAAAAAATTTACCCCGATAGCGAGCGGCTTTCATGGTCCGGTTGAATATCTCAAACAAACCGCCCAAGCGCTGCTCAACAATGAACGGAAAAGCTACCTCCAACGGCGTGCCGAATTTGTGTGCCAGGTTGTTGAGGTTGTACTGGTAGTTGCCTTCGCGTACCACCAATTCACCGTCGCGACTGGAATCGAACGACTGGGTATTCAGCTCGGCCTGGCCTAGTTTCCAAAACTTTAAGTATTTCCTCATTGCTACTTACTACGGAACTGTTCGTACCAATCCCGGAGCTTAGCCTTGGCGCGCCGCGCCAGGCGCACATCCACACGCTCTAGCTTGGTCTTGGTTCGCTCCAACTGACGTTCCAACAAAGGCATAGTAAGGTCCAGAGCGGCGTGCACGTCGCCAGCTTGCTCACTCACCCGAATGTCCGGACCAGGCACCTCCAAGGTTACCGTGGCGCGATGCATCAACCCACCGCGCTTATTCTTATCCACCTCAAACTCCACCCGGGCGCGGATAATCCGCTCCCAAAAATGTACCAGCTTACCCACCTTATCCTCGGTATAGGTCCGTAAGGAGGGGGTAAGGTCGAAGTTCTTACAACTAACGATAATATCCATAGTTTAACAGAGTGCCTTTCCACTATAAGGCATGGGCGCCTGGCCGCCAAGCCCGCCGCTAACTTGACGCAACAACCCAGCCAGGAGTAAGGTTCTGGCACTAGAAAACTATTAAAAAACAAAGTAATATTAACAATATGAAAGGAAATATCATGCACGGGAAACTCAAAATATTCTCTGGTCGAGCCGGCCTGCCACTGGCTCAAAACATTTGCCGGCAGCTGAGCGTTAAACTTGGGCAAGCGGATATCAAACCGTTTGCTGATGGTGAGATAAGGCCACGCTTGCTAGAAGACGTACGAGAAACCGACGTCTTTATAGTAAATCCGACACATATGCCGGAAAGCAATTTCTTTGATCTCTGTCTTTTAGGCAGGACCGCCCACGACTCGTCGGCCAATAGAGTGACCCTAGTCATTCCTTACCTTGGATACAACCGCCAGGATCGCCGTGACCGACCACGCGTTACCATAAGCTCTGCCTTTGTAGCAGATATGCTTATCAATTCTTTCGCTGACAGATTGCTTTTGCTTGATGTTCACAATGAGGCTACCTTGGGCAGCTTTGAAAAAAAAGGCTTGAGAGTTGACCATCTTTACAGCTCAAGCGTAAGTGTCCAATATTTGAAAAAAATTATGTCAAAAAACTTCGTGGTGGCTTCCCCTGATGTTGGCGGCGGCGCCAGAGCCCGAGCTTACGCACACCGGTTGAATCAGAATGGCCATGTAGTTTTCGACAAATCGAGAACGGAACCAAACCAAATAAAGGAAAAATCCATAAGAATTATCGGTAATGTGAGAGATAAAGATGTGGTCTTTGTTGATGATCTTATAGACACCGGGGGTTCCTTAATAGCGGACGCCAAAGCCGCTAAGAAAAAAGGTGCAAAAAAAATATTTGCTTTTGCCACACACGGCCTGTTCTCGGGTCAAGCCATAGCACGGCTTGATGATAGTGCGATAACGGAGGTAATAGTTACAGATAGTATCTACCACTCTTCTGAAGAGCTAAAAAGTAGGCGCGTTAAAATAACGGTGCTCTCAGTGGCATCGCTGCTGGCTGATGCAATTAGGCGCATCCATGAAGGCGAATCAATCAGCGAACTTTTCATCTGACCAATAGTAATCAAGAGCCGAAATTTTTGCTTCGGCTCTGTCTTTTTTTGCTCAAAAACCTATGTATCTCACTTCCTCGCTCAACTGAATGCCGAATTTATCCCGCACCTGTTGCTTAATGAAAGAAATCATTTCCATCACCTGCTCGGCTGTGCCGTTGCCCACATTCACCAGATAGTTGGCGTGGTCGGGTGACACCTGAATGCCACCAATGGTTCTGCCTTTCAAACCGGCACGATCAATGAGCCAGCTGGAAGGCAATTGCCCGCGCAGCAAGAACTGCTCCAGCTTTTCTTCGCCCGCGAACTTCTGCCGCACCTCGTCCGCATTCGTAATTGGCACATTCATAAAAATGCATCCCGAGGACGGCTTATGGTACGGCTGGCCCTTGCGCGCGGCAATGTACTTTTTAATAAGCTCCTGGCTTTTGGACGCGTCACCACGTTGCAGTTCCAATGTGGCACTTAAAATTACATCGTTGGTTTGCTTGAACCCGGACTGGCGGTAAGCAAAACCGCACTCAGCGCGCTTGAGCAGAATTATTTTATCCTCGCGGCATACGCTAACACTTTCCACCCAATCGCCAATGAACCCCTTGGGAACTTGCGGTATACCGGCGTTACCGTACACCGCACCGCCTACCGTACCCGGCACAGCCACCAAGGGTTCCAAACCCGAGAGCCCGGCGGCCACGGTTTGCTGCACCAAAAAACTAAGCTTTACTCCGGCGTCCGCCGTAACGCGCGTGCCCTCAACTTTTAGTTGACTATTACGCACGAGCACCACCAAACCGGTAAAGCCCTTATCCGCCACCAACACGTTGGAAGCACCACCCAACACTAAGAAGGGCAATTTGAACTCGTTCGCCACCTGCACAGCCTTAACCAAATCCTCGCTCTGGCGCGCCTCGAACAAATACTTGGCCGGGCCGCCAATTTTAAAATTCGTATACGGCGCCAAGGGTACGCGCGCCCGCACAGTCTCGCCCAGGTTTTTCTTTAGCTCATTCAAAGTAACTGCCATGGTACATAGGTAAGCCTAGGTGATTACCACCTGCTCCGCAACCTGTTTACTATAATAGAACACTAACATTGTTGATACATAAAAATGGCTAATCTAAGGCATAAAAAACATAAAAACCGCTAATATTAGAGAACGACTGCTCCACAACCCTTGACAAATTCCTTAAACTGATCTATAGTAGTATGTTATTTAAAAATTCAAACACTAAGAGCCGATTCGCCTGTAGTGCTTGCGGGCGAAGCGCGCAAGGGTGTTTACCTAGGTATCAGTAGCAAGCACGAATCCAGTCTGCAGTTGAAGAAACAGTTACGGACGTAAGCTTAATCTGATATCTGGGTAAACACCTTTTTTAAAAACAAAACCGAGAAAAAAATGAATATTAATATTAGCTTTGTAAGAACCTCTCAATCCGAGAGTCATGAATGCGACGGCATAGAAGGATGCATAAATCCAGTAACTTACGAATCAAGCGTAGAAACAGACTCATCCAGTATAGTAAAATATAAAATCCCTATCTACCATTCATGCGCAAATCCGGATTGTTTGAACGAAATCCGTGAAAGAATAAATGATTTCTTTAACGATCAATTAGAATAATTCGTATTGAGGGGAGCTAATGAAAAAAAATTCATCGTGTACGACTCCCCTACCTTTCCAAGTTCAGAACCGCTAGTAGATTACTTCTCCGCCCAAGGCGGATCGCAATGACAACAGACAAGGTTGTGGACTTAGAACGGGAAAGTACTTTAACAAAAATTTGTTTCTACTAACTGGGAGGGGAGAAAGATGTGGGCCGAGGCTGGCGCCGGTTCTAAACTAGTGCCTGCCGATAGTCTACTTCTGGACGCATCGCCTTCGGGCAAAGGTGCGTCACATTCTCCTCCGGATTAGTAAAAACAAATCATAAAATAAGGAAAATAAAATGCAAACAATACAGCAATCTGACAGCAAGTACTTCTGGTATGGAGTTCTTGGCCTAGTAAGCATCGCCGTACTGATAGTACCTGGACTAATTGGAGTTAATCCAAATGCAAGTGGATTCGCGGCTACGTTCCGTGACCTATATAGCTGGGCAATCATTATTATATTTTGGGGGTGGATTATGTACGTTCTGTTTATAAACAGAAAAAGCATCATTAAAGAAATTGGCCTCGGCAGTCCGCTCTCGGAATTATGCTATGTGGGTATCCTAATATTAATAATTTATATTTTCTTTAACCCATCAACAAGGCACTACATAGCCACAAATATTTTAACCCCGTAGCCCTCCAAGTGCGCCCAACTCATAATCTTGCTGGGCGTCTCTCCTAGGCTCATGACCCTACGGGTCGCGATTCTGGGAGAGACAAAATTAAACAAACAAAAACAAAATAAGGAAAAACAAAATGAAAAAGTTAACATTTATTTTCGCTGTAACCGTAACCTTGCTGCTCATCAGCGGTTGCGGACATACCAACTGGATGTCGGTTGGTAAAGCAACCGATACTCTTAGTGTATTGGTTGACGCAGCACACTTGGTTGTTCCGTCTCACAATACTTCTGAGGGGGAAAACTTGTTCATCGAAATAAAAAATACCGAACCAAATTCGGTTAAACATATATCCATAAACGGGGTTCCCATAACCGAGCTTGGGTCTGGTGATGCACTGTACGGACGGCTAACGGACTTGATATACATCATTGCTCCAATTAAATATGAGCGGGGGCGGAGCGAATTCAGTGGCTACAGAATCGTCCAACTCTGGGTCTTAATAGAGATCCAGGTTGATGTGATAGAAGGAAGGGGGAAAAAACATTTCATTCTGGAGAAATGGATTTCTCCAGACGACCTTAGACACAGCAAAGTGAGCTTCCAAATATAAGCTTGCAAAAGAATCTTTATTCAGCCAGTTACCTTAATGGTGACTGGCTTTTTTGTTCTCTAAAACTCGCTACCGGTGGCCAAACCAAAACGCTTTATAAGACTTTCCCCTACCTGCCACACATCACCTGCACCCATAGTAATGACTAAATCATTGCGGTTGGCGGTTTCGGCCAGGTATTCGCTGGCTTCGGCAATAGTAGGCTTATGCACCACATGAGCGTGGTGCTTTTGAATTTCTGTTACCAGCTCGGCTGAGGTAACTTCGCCGCTCTTCTCCCTGGCCGAGGTGTAAGTATCCAGCACAACTACCTCGTCCGCCTCGGTAAAGCAACTGCCAAACTCACCCAACAAAGCCTTGGTGCGGCTAAAGGTATGCGGTTGGAACACGCAACGAATCTGCTTGTAGGGGTAGAACGCGCGGGCGGCTTTGAGTGTGGCGCGTATCTCGCTCGGGTGGTGGCCGTAATCATCCACCAAGGTAACGGAATTCATAAGCCTGCCTTTTACCTCAAAGCGGCGAGCTGTACCTTCAAACGAGGCTAGGGCCGTCCGGATAACCTCAATATCCACGCCCAGGCGCCGGGCGCAAGCTATGGCAGCTAGGGCATTGGCCACGTTGTGGCTCCCTACCAACTTGAGCCAGAACTCGCCCAGGTACTCCTCGCCTTCTGTAGCGGAAAAATGCCAACGACCCTCGTCCAGCCACATACGCACCATACGAAGGTGGCCCTCGGCCAAACCATACGTTACCAATTGCTCGGGCGTAAGGCCAGCCTCGGCCACGGCGCGCTTCACCTGGACCGAATCGTAGCACGCCACCACAAACCCATCGGGTGGTAACTTTTTTAAGAACTGCACAAAAGCCACAAAGTACTCCTCTGCCGTCGGGAAAAAGTCTGGATGATCCCACTCAATACTGGTAAGTACAATCCCGTGGGGCGAAAAATACTGGAACTTGTTCTGGTACTCGTCTGCCTCGAACACTAGGAGCTCGCCCGAACCAACCAGAGCATTACCACCGAACTGTGGCACAGCCGAACCGACAATGGCCGAAGGAGAAAGATTGGCGCTCTTGAGCACGTGCGCCAGGAGCGCCGTGGTAGTGGTTTTGCCATGACTACCCGCCACAGCCACCCCACGGTACTCGGCAGTGAGCTCGCCTAGGGCTTCCGCGTACGTAAGTACCGGCAACTTGCGCGCAAGCGCGGCTTGCACCTCCACGTGATCCGGCCCGTAGGCGCTGGAACGTATAACCGCGTCGATTTGCCTATCAAGGTGCTCGGGCGCAAACCCTTCCAGGCACTCAACCCCAGCACGAGCCAACACCTCGTTGGTGAAGAAGGTCTCGGCGGTATCGCTCCCCCACACCTCGACTCCACGACTCTTTAGTAATTGCGCCAAGGCAGTCATACCAACGCCCCTTAGACCTATGAAGTATATACGCCTTGCACTAGTGAGTACTGCCATAAGTTTTCTTAGTAATTACTGCTATAACCTGATCGGCCACCCGCTGGGCTGCTCCAGCGGGCAAAAGTTCACACAAGCTATTTCCTAAACGATCGCGTTCCGCCTCGTCGGCAAGCAGCTGACTCACGGTAGCAAGCAACTTGACAGAGGTCAATCCTAATTGCGGCAACAATACCGCGGCTCCACGCTCGGAAAAATACTTAGCGTTGTCTTCCTGGTGGCTCTGGGGTAAGGGTACTACCACAGCCGCCTTCCCCAGAGCACTTAACTCTGTTAACACCCCCATACCGGCCCGAGTAACTACCACGTCCGCCGCCGCCAGGACAGTTACGCTTTCATTTGTTAAAGGCATGGTCAGGTACCCAGGTATGGATATGTGTACTTCTTTGCCTGCTCCGGTGATATGTATGACCTGCCCCAGTTTAAGCAGTTCTGGTTCAGCCTCGAGCGCGATGTGGTTTAAAGCCTTCGCCCCAGAGCCACCGCCGATAATAAGTATGGTCGGCTTATCTGGACTCAAACCAAGTTCCCGCCGCGCCTCGGCTGTGGTAGGCGCGTTCATAAAAACCGAACGAACGGGGTTACCCGTGAACACTACCTTACCTGGTGAAAAATCCTTTACTGATTCCCGTAAAGCAACTGTTATCCTGCTGGCCACGGGGCTTAGTAAACGGTTAGCCAGGCTGGGGCGGACATCCTGCTGGTGCACTAAAACCGGAATACCATACAGGTACGCTGCCCAACCGGCCGGCACAGCCACAAACGAACCGGCCGTAAGCAGACAATCCGGCCGGTTAAATCCAAACCGCCACAGAGATTCTACTAAACCAGTAGCGATACGTATGATGTCCTTCAGGTTCTCCAAACTTGCGTACCGTCGAAATTTACCGGCAGAAATAGTCTTGAAAGTAATATTGCGGGATTCAACCAACAATCGTTCTGGCCCGGCGTGTGTACCCCACCACTCCACTTGTATATCCGGATAACGCAACCTAAGCTCCTCTACCACCGCCAACAGAGGAGTTACTGAACCCAAGGTTCCACCACCAGTACAAAGCAGGCGCATGAACTAAGAGGTTTTTACCTGGCGCGACATATTAACCAGAATACCGACCGCCCCGAGGGCGGTAACAAGTGCCGTACCGCCGGCTGACACAAACGGTAGCGGTACGCCAGTGAGCGGCAAAAGATTGAGCATGGAAGCTATATTAATACACATCTGCCAACCGAGCCAGGCCAAGATGCCGCTCCCCAAAATACGGCCGAAGTTATCGGGGGCGGAACGCACAATACGGAAAGCCCGCACGAACCAGGCTGTAATAACAAGCAGGAAAAGAGTGGTGAGGACAAAGCCGAGCTCCTCCGCCACCACGGCGAAAATAGAATCCCCTGTTACTTGCGGCAGGTACTGGTGTTTCTGTCGGGAATAACCCAAACCCACACCGAACCAACCGCCGGACCCCACCGCCAGGAGAGCCTGGTTGATATGATACCCGATACCTTGCGGATCAAACTCCGGATGCAAAAAAACCGTTAGCCGAGCTACACGATACGGCGCCAGCTTAACCACCAGCCAGAGCAAGGCACCACCCAGGCCTCCCAGCGCGGCCAGGTGCGATAAGCGCGCTCCCGCCACGAAAAAAACCACTACCGAGCTCACGGCGATAACCGTAGTAGTGCCAACGTCGGGCTGTAGGATAACGAGCCCCAGAATGATGCCGAGGGTAATGATGAAGGGAACCAAACCAGCCTTAAGGTCGCGTATCTCCTCGCCGCGGTTCGCCAACCAGGCCGACAGGTAAAGCAAAAAAGCGAGCTTAACGAATTCGCTCGGCTGTACCACGAACGAACCAAAATCCAGCCAGCGCCGCGCGCCGCCGTAAGCAAAACCCAAGCCCGGCAAAAACACCGCTAGTAGCGCCACTACGGAAAATATCAAAGCCGGCACGGCCAGAGCTTTCAGGCGTTGATAAGGCCACACGCTCAAAAACCAGAATAGTACCAAACCCGGCAGTAGGCCATAAACAAGCTGATGCTTAAGGAAATAGTAGCTATCCTGATAGCTCTGGAAACCAACGACCGAGGTAGCCGAGGAAAGGAACAATAACCCCAGTAGTAATATTACGGCCGTTAAACCAATAAAAACGTAGTCGGGACTGGTGATACGGTAGGTAGCGGCAGAACTTGACCGTTTGAATATGCTCATATGACTCCAAGATTACCTCGGCAAGCGCCGAACTGACCGCCGGAACGCCTCGCCGCGCTCAAACTCATGACGGAACAAGCCAAAACTGGCCGCACCGGGCGATAATAGTACCACGCTGCCCCGTGGCGCCAACTGGCGAGCCAACTTGACCGCTTCGGGCATACTGCGGGCCAACAGCTGCCGAGGAAACCCACGCAAGGCCGCTTGTAGCTTAGCTGTGGCGCTACCAGGCAAGAGCACTAGAGCACTCACACTTTGCCTGAGGCGGCGAGCCAGCTTATTATAGGGCAACGCCTTATCTGCGCCGCCGGCAATGAGCACAATAGGCGCCTTACCGAACGAGGCTAGCGCGGAGAGCGTGGCGTCGGGTGAGGTGGCGGTGGTATCGTTCACGAACCTTACTCCACCCATAGTGCGTACCAATTCGAGCCTGTCATGGAGGCCTTGAAACGATCGGATTGCTTGACAGATAGAGCTTGGGGTAACACCCATGAGGCGGGCGGCGGCGGCGGCGGACAAAGCATTATACAGGTTGTGCTCGCCAGTGAGCACCAGATCACTCACTGAAAAAAGCCGTTCGTTCACCGCGCCGTCTCGCCAGTGCACTACCACACCACGGACAAAACATCCACGCGGTACCGCCCGGCGCAAGGAAACCCAATACACCCGGCCGCGCGCGCGCTGGGCAAATCCTCGGGTGATTGGATTATCATAATTGAGCACCAACGCGTCCTGCTTGTCTTGATAAGTAAAAATGAACGACTTGGCTCTTGCGTAAGCCGCAAAAGACGGATAACGGTTCAAATGATCAGGTAGCACATTAGTTACTACCGCTAAGGGGATACGCAACTGATGCTTACCCACCAGCTCAAGTTGCCAACTAGAGAGCTCGAGCGCTAATGGGGTGCGGGGAGTTAACCGATCGAGCGCATCAAAAAGGACTGTGTCGCGAATATTACCCGCCACCACAGTCCGTGGCCATGTGTGTCGCAACATAGCGCCCAGCAGGCTCACCGTGGTTGATTTTCCCCGCGTGCCAGTTACCGCCACTACCCGCTGACTAGGGCACAGCTTAAGGAACAGGCTGGCTTCATTCTCCACCGCCACCCCAAGACGTGCCGCCGCCTTAAGAAAAGGATGATTAGCAGGCACAGCTGGATTCTGTACCACCAGGTCACAACGACTGAGGAGCCGCATCGGGTGCGTACCTAACACGTAACGGATAGGCAAACCCTTAAGCGTTTTTAAACTTGGCGCCAATTCAACCCGGGTTTTAAGATCGGTCACCGTTACCTGAGCGCCCTGGCGCGCCAGCCAACGTGCCACGGCCGCCCCGCCGCCATGCACGCCCAAACCTAGAACCACTACCCGCCTGTGAGCGAAGGGTGAACCCTGCATAGGTAACAGCTACTAGCCCTTATCAACCAGTGCCACAATAAGCCCGGCCACAGCCGTAACTGCGGATATCACCCAAAAACGCATAACAATCTTGGGCTCGGGCCAGCCAATCGCCTCAAGGTGATGGTGCAGGGGCGCGGACAGAAATACTTTTTTGCCCCGCAGCTTCTTGGACAACACTTGAATAATCACCGAAAGCGACTCCAAGACGAACAAAAAACCGATAATAGGCAACAAAAATACGCTATTAGTGAGCATGGCCACAATACCAAGCGTTACACCCAATGACATAGCGCCAGTATCACCCATGAAAAACCGGGCGGGATTGATGTTGAACCAGAGGAAAGCCAAGAGCCCGCCGGCGATAACGCCACAGAAGCTCGCCAGATCGTACTTGCCCTGTAAGAAAGCAATGGCACCAAAGGCGGCAAAGGCCGAAAGTAAGGTGCCGCCGGCCAAACCATCCAATCCGTCTATCTCGTTCACCGAGAACGCAGTTGCCACAATAATAAATATGAAGACGGGCACGTACCACCAGCCGATATCAAAGACACCCAGGAACGGCACCTGCAGTGTGGTCCACTCTAATTTATAGTAGAACCACCAGGCGCCCACCAGGGCGATGGCAGCATAAATCAAGAGCCGGTGCGCCATGGTGAGCCCGCCGCCTTTGGGGCCCAGACCACGCACGTTAAACCAATCATCAACCAGACCCACGATAGCCGAAGCCACCAGAGCCCCTAGTGGCAAAATGGTTTCGCTGCGAGTTAAAAAATTGAAGTGGGCCAGCCCGAAACGATCAAGATAAAAGAATACGAGCGCTACCACCAGCGCGGTGAACCACACCAGTATACCCCCCATAGTCGGCGTGCCGCTCTTGCCCGCGTGCAACTTCGACATAATGGGCGCACTCTCAGCATCACGAATTTGCTTGCCCAGGCGGTACTTGTACAAAAAGTGCGTAAGGACCGGCGTAAAAACAAGTGCCACGAAGAAGGAAACGGTGGTTAAAAAGAGCACTTGCAAGACGGGCTGGAACATATAGCAAAGACTAGCCGTTGATCCTCACTAATAACCAACTCAACCAACAAAACCCGGCGGCCACCGCTACCGCCGTCCATAACCACAGGTAGCGCAGGGCCAGGCTGGAGCGAGTCACCAGGTAGGCCAGCGCCACGTCCAGCGCCACCAGCAGCGTAGCCGTTCCCGGCATGGCGTACTTCCACCACTCTACAGCCAACCAGTTGGTACCCACATAAATAGAGTAGCGCATGATGACAGTTTCAGTCGGCGGCAGGCTCATAACCAAGAACCAATTAGCTATGACAAAACCAGCGGCCAGCACGACCGGCAGGTACACCGCCGGTCGCCGCCAAAAAGCGCGCCATGTCTCACGCTGCCAAAAAACGAACAATCGCCACATGCCAAGCTTGAGGTGATAAGTCAACCTTAAGTGTAGTCCGCCCCCTCGCGCTTGGCAAACGAAACGCATCACCTGGTTGCTCCGAGCACCAAAGTTTGGTATAATAAACACATTCATCTACCCAACAAGAGCACCCATAAAATAATCTCGCAACGGCTATGCTCAGCCAAGACTACTTAACCCAAGCAGTACTCGCCAACAAGACGCTGACGAGCGCCGAGGTTAAGGAACTAAAAGAAAAACTCAAGAGCGAGAAGCTAAGTCTGGAAGAGTACCTCATCAAGAAGCGGGTGGTGACCGAAGAGGTGCTCTATGAAATGGTGGCCAAGCACCTCAGCCTACCCTACATAGACCTGAGGAACATCACCATCAGAAAAGACATTCTACTAGCTGTCCCCGAACCGATTGCCCAGGCGCACGAGATGATCGCCTTTGACCGGGACCAAACATCGGTCAAGATTGCCACAACCGACCCGGACGACCTACAGACCTTTGAATTCTTGGAAAAGAGTTTGCAGGCCAAGCTCCAGATTCACCTCACCTCACCGAGCTCCTTCCGCGACGCGCTCAAACAGTACCACCAGAGCCTGAAGGCCGAGTTCGCCAAGCTCACCGGCGCCGAAGAAGGCAAAGAGGAAGCCAAGGAAGGCGATCTGCAACAGCTGGCGGAGGACCTACCAGTGGTTCGCATTGTCGATACACTGCTCGAGTACGCTATTTTCGAGCGTGCTTCCGATATCCACATTGAACCCACAGAAACGCAGGTGCTAGTGCGCTACCGCGTGGACGGCATTCTAAAGGATGTGATGACCCTACCCAAGAACGTACGGGCCGGTTTGGTGGCACGCATTAAGATCCTCTCCAATCTCAAGCTGGACGAACACCGCTTGCCGCAAGACGGCCGTTTTAAGATAAAGACCAAAGAATACGAGGTTAGCTTCCGCGTCTCTATTATCCCAGTCTTCGACGGCGAGAAGATCGTCATGCGTTTACTACAGGAATCGGGACAGGTCCTAACCCTAGAGCAGCTCGGCTTGCAGAAGCAACCCTTTGAGATCTTAAAACGGAACATCGCCAAACCGCACGGCATGATCCTGGTAACTGGCCCCACCGGCAGTGGTAAAACGACCACGCTCTACTCGGTCATGAACGTGCTCAACACGCCAGACGTGAACATCTCCACTATCGAGGACCCTATTGAGTACCGCATGCCGCGGATTAACCAGAGCCAAGTAAGCCCCCGCATCGGTTTCACCTTTGCTGGCGGTCTGCGGGCGCTCTTGCGGCAAGACCCCGACATCATTATGGTGGGAGAAATCCGCGACACGGAAACCGCCGAGATAGCCATCCATGCCGCCATGACCGGCCACCTCGTGCTCTCCACTCTACACACCAACGACGCCGTCGGCACACTACCACGGCTCTTAGATATGGGAGTGGCGTCTTTCTTGGTGGCCTCTACCACCAACCTTATCGTGGCCCAACGTTTGGTGCGTAAGATCTGCCAGAACTGCATTACCTCCTATCAGCTCTCGGCCAAGAATGTGGAAGACCTCGCCAAACAGCTCGACCTGCCTGCGCTCATCAAGACGCTGACACGCGAAGGGGCTATTAGCGCTAACCAGAACATGGAAAACCTGCTCTTTTACCGTGGCAAGGGCTGCAAGCAGTGTGGACAGGAGGGCTACCGCGGGCGCCTGGGGATTTACGAGGTATTCGAGATTACCGCGAGCGTGGCTGAGCTCATTCTCAATCGCGCTTCATCTGCGCAACTCAAAAAAGCAGCCCTCCAGCAAGGCATGCTCACCCTGCAGGAAGACGGCTTCCTCAAAGCCAAAAACGGTGTAACGACCGTAGAAGAAATCTTACGTGTGACCAAAGACTGATAAACGACTATGAAATTCACCTACACTGCCCGCAACAAAACCGGCGAACTGGAAACCGGCGAACTGGAGATTGGTTCTGAGCGTGAACTGGCCGATTATCTCAGGGGTAAGGGCCTGCTCCTCACCAGCGCCGAGGCTGTGGGCCAGGATGAGAAAAAAACAAACAAGGCCATGGGATTACCGTTCCTGAACCGCGTAAAAATGGTGGAGAAGGTATTCTTCACCCAGAACTTGCAGGTTATGGTGAAAGCCGGCATCTCGGTGTCCGTGGCGCTGAAGACCTTGGCCCAGCAAACGACTAACAAAACTTTCCAAACCATCCTCATGGATTTGTACCAGCGGGTGGACAAGGGTAATCCGCTGGCAGATTCACTCGCCCTCTACCCTAAGGTATTTCCTGAGCTCTTCGTGAATATGGTTCGGGCCGGCGAAAAGAGCGGTAAGCTTGAGGATGTACTGTCACAGCTCACCATCCAGCTGCGAAAAAGCCATGCTCTTATCGCCAAGGTGCGAGGCGCACTCACCTACCCCGTCATTGTTGTTTTCGCCATGGTCGGCATTGGCATCGCCATGATTGTGTTAGTGATACCTAAGATCACCGGCATCTTTGAAGAAGTGAGCGCTACTCTACCACTACCCACGCGTATTCTCATTGGCCTATCCGACTTCGTGATACACAACGGGATACTGCTCAGCGGCGCTGTCCTCATAGCGGCCGGCCTATTCGTTAAGCTCATCCACACTGGTCGCGGACGTTTCCTCTGGCACGGCCTGCTCTTAAAGCTCCCTATTATGGCCCCCATTCTGCGCAAAATAAACTTGGCCAAGTTCGCGCGCACGTTCTCCTCGCTCATTAAGACCGAGATACCCATCGTACAGGCCTTTGAAATCACTGCGAGTACGCTCGGAAACGCCCACTACCGGCAAGCCATCCAGGAGGCGGCGGAGCGTGTGAAAAAAGGTGTGCAGATCGCCAGTATTCTCTCCGAGCACCCCAAACTCTTCCCACCTCTCATTGTACAAATGGTATCGGTCGGCGAGGAAACTGGAACCATAGACACCATCTTGGAGGAACTAGCTATTTTCTACGAGGAGGACGTCGACCGCACTATGTCCAACCTAACCACCATCTTAGAACCGGTTCTTATTCTCATGCTAGGCTTAGGTGTGGGGGCACTGGCCGTATCTATCATCCTGCCTATCTACACGCTAACCCAGGCCGTCTAACACCATGACGCCACTTGCGACCGTTACCCGACGAGCGCGCGGCATTACCCTTATTGAGACGCTGGTCGGCATTGCTATTTTCGTTGTTATCGCCGGCGGCCTCTACAGTACCTACATCCAACTCATTAAGCTCACTAAAGTAGTACGCCTGCGGGTAGCCGCCACCGCCATTGCTAACCAATATCAGGAAATTGCGCGCAACCTTACCTACGCCGACGTCGGAATTCCTGGCGGTATTCCCACGGGCGTACTACCGGCCAGTCAAGTGGCCAGCCGTGACGGAGCTACTTTTACCGCGCGCTACACCGTGCGGAACGTGGATGATCCGTTCGATGGTACTATTGGCGGCAACCCCAACGATACCTCTCCGGCCGACTACAAGCTCGTGATGGTGGAAGTAAGCTGCATGAGCTGCGACGCACCTGGCGTACTGGCCGCCACCGCTACCCATCTCTCACCTAAGAACCTAGAAACCTCCACCAACAACGGTGCGCTCTTTATACAGGTCATTGACGCCGATGGCCAACCTGTTGCGGTCGCGGACGTCCACGTTGAGAACACTACCCTCATCCCGCCGGTGAGCTTTGATGAGACCACCAACAACGATGGGTTGCTACAACTGGTGGACGTGCCACCGGCTCTGGAATCGTACCGCATCATCGCCAGCAAAGCCGGCTACTCCACCGAGCGCACCTATGCTCCTAACGACCCGCTGGTTATAAACCCCATCAAGCTGGACGCCACCGTGATTATTCAGCAGGTAACCCAAATAACCTTCACTATAGACAAAGTGAGCCAGCTTAACGTCGCCAGCATCACGTCCACTTGTAGTGCCATTCCCAGTCTGGATTTCCATCTCCAGGGCACTAAGTTAATTGGCATGTTGCCCGACATCTACAAATACGACCAGGCCTTAGTAACGGACGGCAACGGGCTCCTAACACTTAACAACATGGAATGGGATGCGTACAACCCCACACTCACGGATGCAGACTACGACCTGTTGGGCACCATTCCCCTCCTCCCCCTGAACTTAGCACCTGACACCACCCAAGATCTAAGGTTCGTGGTCCAGCCTTCCAACCCCCACAGTTTTTTGGTCATAGTACGGGACATCGGCACCCAGCTCCCTTTATCGGGCGCCAGCGTACACCTAACCAAGCCTAGCTACGACGAAACTCTCCTCACCAACCGCGGGTACTTCCGTCAAACCTCCTGGAAGGACGGACCGGGGCAAGACGATTTTGTGAACTCAGAAATGTACTTTTCCGATGACAGTAACATTGATATCAACAAACCTGTAGGCGAAGTGAAGCTAAAAAAAACCGGCAACACGCACGCCCCCTCAGGTGAACTTATCTCTTCCACTTTTGACGCCGGTACGGCCACCAACTTTGCCACCATTGAATGGCAACCCGGCGACCAGCCGCCGGAAAGCGGCGCCACCCCCATCCGCTTCCAAATCGCCACCAATAACGACAACACGACCTGGAATTTCCAGGGGCCCGATGGCACCGACAGCACGTACTACATGGTAACTGGAGAAACCATCAGTGCGGCGCATAACGGAGACCGCTATCTCAGGTATAAGCTCTTCCTTTCTACTGAGGACGACGGCCATACCCCTAACTTGGCTGACGTAGCTATTACCTTCGTCTCAAGCTGTATCCCTCCCGGCCAAGCCTTTTTCACCGGCCTTACCAGCGCCACCTATGACCTCGAGGTGTCACTCACCGGCTACGAGATATCTACCACTTCGGCCGACCTGTCGCCGGCTTGGACGAGCGCTACCATAGACCTCATACCCATACCATAGCTATGCAACGTACCATCCTCTCAGCAGGGTTTACCATTGTTGAAATCACCATTACCTTAGCAATACTGCTCGGGGTGCTCCTGGTGGTGGGTAATTTTACCACCGATGTGTTTAAGATCAGCCGATTCATCAACACGACCCTCACGGCCCAAGACCAAGCGCGGCGAACCATAGGTAATCTGGTGGCTGAGCTCAGAACCGCTTCCATCTCCTCGCTGGGCGCCTACCCTATCGCCGCGGCGTCTGCCACTAGCCTTACCTTTTACAGTGACATTGACGCCGACAGCTATAAAGAGCGCCTGCGCTACTTTGTAAGCGGTACTACCTTGAAACGCGGCCTTTTAAAACCAAGTGGCAACCCTCTCACCTACAACCCAGCTAACGAAACTATAACCGATGCCGTTACCTGGCTCGTGAATCCGACTAGTATATTCAGCTACTTTGATACCTCTTACAACGGCCAGGGCAGCCCCCTTACCTTTCCGGTAAGCATACCCGTGGTTCGCCACGTACGCGTTACCGTGCAAATCGACCAATATCCCAACGAACCACCCGAAACCTATGAGCTGTCCTCTGAGGTTAACATTCGTAACCTGAAGGATAACCTATGAAGCTAGCTCGCCCTTCGCCCTTCGCCCTCCACACCCGGTACGACCGTACAACCCCACCGGGGTTGCCCCATGTTCAACCAAGGGGCAGCATCGTCATGTTTAGCCTCATTTTTGGAACCATTGGTATCATTATTATTGGTGGCTTGGTGAGTTGGGGAGTGGGTAGTGCTAAATTATCACAGGCCAAGCTAAACAGTGAGATGGCATTCCAAATTGCCGAGGCGGGAGTGAACTACTACCGCTGGCACCTAGCTCACAACCCCAATGATTACCAAGACGGCAGCGGGCAACCCGGCCCCTACCTGCACGAATTCCGCGACAAGGACAACAGCCTCATCGGCTACTACAGTTTAGATATCATTCCCCCTCCTGTTGGCTCAACGATCGTAACAATCACCTCCACGGGTTACACCGTGGAAAACCCCAAACACCAACGTGAGGTACGGATACAGCTCGCTATCCCCTCGCTAGCCCGCTACGCCGTGGCGGCCAACGCCGATATGCGCTTTGGGGAGGGCACAGTAATCTACGGCCCAGTCCATTCCAATGGGGGCATCCGCTTTGACGGCCTGGCGTACAACGTTGTCACCTCGGCTAAATCGCAGTACAACGACCCCGACCACAGCGGCGGCGATGAATTCGGCGTACACACCCATGTTTCGCCAACTGATCCCCTCCCCCCAGCGGCCGTCCCCAACCGTACCGACGTGTTCGTGGCGGGACGACAGTTCCCGTTACCGGCGGTTGACTTCGTAGGTATTAGCGGCGACCTGGCCCAAATGAAAACCGACGCACAGGCCCAGGGGCGCTACTTCGCAGCCTCTGGTAGTTTAGGTTACCGCGTCCTATTCCAAAACAACGACACCTTCAGTCTGTACCGAATAAATTCTCTTCGTAACCCACCGAGCAGCTGCTCTAACGAACAGAGCCAGACGGGCTGGGGTACCTGGAGTATTGGCACTTCAGGTGGTGCGCAGACGCTCCTCGGCACGTATAACAACCCTGCCAACGGGATTATTTTTGTGGAGGATCACATTTGGGTGGAAGGGCAAATTAGCTCCGCGCGCATCACCGTTGCCTCCGCGCGCTTCCCCGAGAATCCATCTACACACACAAGCATAACCGTGAACAACAATTTGCTCTATACCACCTACGACGGCCAGGACGTTATTGCCCTCATCGCACAAAATAACATCAACGTCGGCCTCTACAGCGCTAACACGCTACAAATTGACGCCGCCCTGATAGCGAAGAACGGCCGCACAGGACGGTACTACTACGAATCCGCCTGTGGTTCCAACTACATTCGCAGCACCATTACCCTGAACGGTATGATTGCCACTAATCAGCGCTACGGCTTTGCTTATACTGATGGCACGGGCTACCAAACCAGGAACATTAACTACGACGCTAACCTGCTGTACGGCCCACCACCCTCCTTCCCTCTGACTTCCGACCAGTATACGCTCATTAGTTGGGAGGAAGTACACTAGCTGGCCGTGGGCGTGATATACTGAACTTTAGCATGCTGTTCCAACCTCAACAGACTAGCATTGGGCTCGACATCAGCGACCGCTCCTTAAAGGCCGTCCAGTTCAAGCGTAACCTTAAAGGCGGCCTGTCGCCTCAAGCCTTCTCCGAATGCGAACTGCCGGCCGGGATTTTCGACGACGGAGAACTCAAACAACCCGAGCTGCTCGCGAGAGCGCTCGGCGAACTCCTCGGGAACCCTAAGTTCGGGACATTCAATACCACCTACGT
Organism: Candidatus Veblenbacteria bacterium; assembly: GCA_030700105.1. Taxonomy (GTDB): domain Bacteria; phylum Patescibacteriota; class Patescibacteriia; order Veblenbacterales; family UBA10138; genus JAUYKG01. The sequence continues at coordinate 3,868 of JAUYKG010000032.1, read as the reverse complement.
TACCGCCTCTCTGCCGGAGACCAAAACGTTCATCAAGATGATCGATATCCCGCCTATGCCGACCGAAGAAATTAAGCAGGCGGTCAAATGGGAAGCCGAGCACCACATCCCTATCCCCATCGAGGATACCTACTGGGACTGGCAACAGATCGGCACACCCGCCGCCAACGCCCGGCTGCCAGTGCTCCTGGCGGTGGTACCCAAAAACATCGTTGATTCCTATACCCAGGCCATCACCCAGGCCAAGCTCGTGCCACTAGCGCTCGAGGTGGAAGCGGTGCCAATCGCCCGCAGCCTACTGCCGCTCACAACCACCGAACCCAAGGGCACAGCGTCCACCATGATTATTGACGTTGGCGCCACCAGAACAAGCCTCATGGTAATTGACCTCGGCACCATCCAGTTCACGGTCTCACTGCCTATTTCGGGACGACGTATTACCGAAACTATCGCCAGCGCCCTTAAACTAACAGAAACCCAAGCTGAAAAAGCCAAGCTTATTTGCGGACTGGACCCCAAAAAATGCCACGGCGCCATGGGCGAAATTCTGCACCAAACCATGGATGAACTAGTGAACCGCATTCGCGAGTCTATCGTATTCTACCGCGAACACTTCCCGCAAGGTAACCAGATAGGCAATATAGTGCTGTGCGGTGGTGGCGCTAATTTTAAACTAATTGATAAATACCTCGGCGACAAGCTCCAATTGCCGGTAGAGCGGGGCAACCCCTGGCAACACCTGGAACCCACGCCGGTACCACTTAAACCCAACGAGCTCATCTCATACACCACCGCCATCGGATTGGCCTTGCGCGCCGCCCTAGACGGCTCAGCCTATGGTTAAAATTACACTCAACCTGCTCTCCCCCGCACAGAAGGAGTACCTGCGGTACGAACATGCCTACCTACACGTACGTACCGTAATGTGGCTTATGCTGGCATTCAGTGTAATTATCTCGGGCTTGCTCTTGTCCGCACGCCTTATGCTCCAGGATAACTTCGCCACCGTACTCACCACCACCACCCTAGTGAACGAAAAGAATCGTACGCTCGATCGCGAGATTACAGACTTCAACAAGAACCTTAAAGAAGTCCAAGGCATCCAAGCCGACTTTGTAAAATGGTCCAGCATACTACTGGACATCAACCGCGCCATCCCCCCTAACGTGGAGATTGCCTACCTCAACCTGGAACAGAAAACCAGGGTTTTCAATCTCAACGGCCAGGCCCTTAAGCGTGAAGACCTCCTAGCTCTAAAAGCGAATTTAGAGGCACTGCCATACTTTGATGAACTCTCCTCCCCTCTCACCAACTTACTGGTCCGCGAGAACGTAACTTTTGAATTCACGGGCAAAATTAAGCAGAACGAACTTACCCCCTAGCCAGTATGCGACTCTACCTTGTCTCCACTCCCCGCCATAAGATAACGTTCACGCTCGTCTTTACGACGATACTGGTGGCTGCCGTGGTGGCTTTGATCGCCTGGCCAAGCATAACCACCATTAAGGGCCTGGCAAACCAGATTTACGAACAGCGGGTTGAGCTGGAAAAACTGTACACGCGCGGCCAGGTACTCAAACAAACGCTCAAGGAGTACGAAGAAATTAAGCCAGCTATCCCCACACTCAACCGCGTGTACCTAACACGAGGCAATGAGCTTGACTTTATCACCACACTGGAGACCACCGCCACCTCCGTCGGCGTTACACATGATATTAAGCTCACCACGAGCGACCCCAAAAAGTCCACAAACCAATTACAATACCAGCTCCAAACGCAAAGTGACCTCCCCAGCTTTATCCGGTACCTGGCGGCCCTGGAGGCGCTGAACTTCTACATTAACATTAACACCATCCGCCTCTCCACCGGCGCGGGCGACAGCCAACGCGCCAACGCGAGTACGACCCCGGGAAACGCCCTACAGGCTATCTTACTTGCTACCTCATACTTTAAACCATGAAACCGAATCTTAAGCTCAAACTACCCAAACTCAAGGCTTTCAACCCCTTAAGCCTGCTCCGTCTACTGCCGCTGGTAACACTAGCTGGTCTCCTCGCCTGCTTTGCCTTCACTATAAGCTTCCTCTACCAGTACTTCTATCAAACCATAGCTCAGGTAAAGGTAGTAAGCATTCTGAGGAACCAAGTCGCCCTCAACCAGGTTAACCTGCCGCTCTACCAAAAAGTGCTAAACGCCTGGGAAATAAAAAAACAGTTCGACCCCTCTGCCTTGGAGGGACTGCGTGATTCGTTTAAACCCCTACCGGCAGCAGCACCTGTGGACCAGCCTAACCTGGAAGAGGTTAACAGCGTACCGTAACGCTACCACTCACCGCTATACCGCCACCACCTCCCGTACCTGTGGGAGGTCTTTTTTAAGCGCCTCTTCCAAGCCGAACTTAAGGGTAATGGAAGAGAGCGAGCAGTGCTCACACGCACCCGCCAGGCTTACCAACACCCGCCCCGTGGCCGGCTCCCAATCAACAAAGCCAATATGCCCGCCGTGCCCCACCACATACGGCTCGGCTTCGGCTAAGACCGATTTTATTCTCTCTACTACCTGGTCTTCGCTCATATGGTTACACTATTGTGAGCTCGTCTAACGAACAACAATCATTACCTGGGCCCCGCTTTCAACCTCTCCCTCGTTCCAATCGTGTACGGCGTAAGCCAAAGCTGATTCAGTATAGCGATAGCTTTCCCCGCGTTTAGTGCCTGGATCGTTGGTGATGAACTCATTACCTTCATAACCTTTTATAACCAACATATGGTACAGTGGCCCAGGCGAAGTGAAGTACGGATTACCCAACAGCCGCCCTGCCGCCGGCACAATGACCGGTCGCTTGGCTTGCAATTCCTCACGAATAACTTCGGCGCTATAAGGCACCGCTTCAGCCTGAATTCCGTACCGTTCCGCTAAGACCTTCACCACCTCCTGGGCGGTAAGGTCCACTGCATAACCGTGATCCGTTTCCCAACCAACCAGCCCAAGGATCAATGTATCCGCTTCCTCGGCTGGAATACTTATACGCTCGATGCCCTGCAGGTACTCAGCCACCATAATCATACTAGCCTCCTCGCACGCCTCCTGGTACGGCATGTCCCAATCGGCAGAAGGCGCTTGCGAAGTAAAAGGGACCTTGAGCACTCTGATGGTGTGCTCGGGTGGCTTCGGCGCTGGTGAGGGCACGCTGGATTCCGGCACAGTCGACTTAAGCCCAATATCATCCGCTGTTTCACTAACAGGTAGTTCCGGCCCTAGGCCAACCTCAGGCCCAACTGGAGTTGCCTGTGGGTTACCTATACCCAAAGGCTGGCAACTAGCGCCCAGGAGTAGTAAGAACAGCAACCCTATAGTGGCTTTTGGCATTGACCTATTCATGGCTTCCTTATCGTACTGGTAGTCCCAGAACCACGCAACTCAATTTCGCCTCAGGCGGACCTTGACGCACGGCCGAGAACATTCTATACTGCCCCTGGTTACACTCAAGACTATATATTACTTTTAGTTTATGGCACATACTAAGGCAGCTGGCTCTACAAGTTTAGGCCGCGATTCACAATCCAAGCGCCTGGGCGTTAAGCTTTTTGCCGGGCAGTACGCCAAAGCGGGCATGGTTATCGTGCGCCAGCGCGGCACCAAGTTCTTCCCCGGTCTCGGCGTAAAAAAGGGCGGCGACGATACCCTGTTCGCCTCTCGCACCGGCACGGTGCAATTCCTCAAGAAATGGCGCCGCTCTTTCAACGGCAAATTGAAGCTCGCTAAGGTGGTGATGGTGGTACCGCAAGAAAAGTAACTCACGAGTCCAAAAATCCGCTCCTACACTGGAGCGGATTTTTGGTTATGATAATGTACTCGGCATGGGAAT
>JAUYKG010000030.1 GCA_030700105.1 Candidatus Veblenbacteria bacterium | reverse complement strand
ACCTGCAGGATCGCGGCTATACCACGACCCTCATTAAGTTTGAAACCCTACTCACCGACCTAGGCATTCAAGGTAGGGTGGGGCGACTTACACTACTAAAGAGCGCAAAGGACCTGGTGGACGGGGCCAGTCGGGAAGGGGCCGACACGGTAGTGGCGGTGGGTAACGACATTACACTAAGCCAGGTAGCCCAAGCCGTGCTCAAGCACCCTAAAATAACAGTGGGCTTTGTTCCCCTTGGTACGCAACACCAAACCATCGCTCAGCTCCTCGGCATCCCGCTGGGACTTTTGTCCTGCCACGTGCTCTCCAGTCGCATCGTGGCCTCGCTGGCAATTGGCAAAATAAACAACCAGTATTTTTTGCAATCTGTAAGTGCGAATGGCACACCAACGCTCTTATGTGAGGGCAGCTACGAGGTTGCGCTAGACCGCCCGCACGAGGTGCGAATTTGCAACCTTGACCGCGCGGCTGAAACCGAGTCAGCGGAGTCCTCGCTCCCAACGAACCAATTGGTCGCCTGCATTACCCCTACGCCAGCTAAAGGTTTTGGACTGTTCAGATCAGCCCGCCCACGAGCGAGCCTGTTCCCGCTCCAAGAACTTCGTCTGAGCTCGTCGGGCGATGAACTGCCACTCATGGTAGACAACTACCGGGTACTAAAAACGCCAGCGGTAATTACCTTGGCGACCCAGAAGCTCCGCATGATTGTAGGCAAGAAGCGTCTGCTCTAGTAATTGTAAGGATTATTTTTAAGCATCCAACCTTTCGCGCGAAGGGTTGGATGATGTCATTGGAATTCAAGTCCTTGACAAAGGACTTACTTTGGCATAAGCTGAGACATTCTTTAACAAATGCTTGTAACTCTTGGCGGCCATTTCTAAGGCGGTCGTGAGTGAGTTACAAACCATTATAAATCACAAACACATCAACAAACCACCTAACCGGATGGTAAATGGACGGATGTCCAAGGAGGAAAAATGCTATTCAAAAAAATCAACCCTCTTTCCGAAGACGATCGGAAGACGACGCAGAACGCCAGACTTATAAATCAGGACTTTCCCTGGCTATGGGCAGTAAAAAACAATTGGTGCCCGGCATGGACACAAATCACAATAATGAACGCAGATAAAGAGCACGAACCCGCCCTGAGACACTTTCTCTCTCTGCCCTGCACAATTACAAGTTTCAGGGCACCAGACAACTACCAAGTATGGATTCACTATGGGACCTTATTTGATAAAAACCTCGTTTATAACTGGTCAAAAGTAATGAGGATTGAAATCCTGGCCTTTGTAGATCGCAATATCGCAAAGGAAATCTTGGAATCAATTCCTGCTGGATACTCTGTTATGAACATTGTTGTTGTGGCACCCAGCCAGTTCCCACAGGCGCATCCTGACAGTTACGTAATTTATCGAATCAAGGGGAACTACTGGAAATCATTTAATAAATTGCTAGCTGAGGTATCTCAACAGAAAAAATAACTAAAGCCCAATTTGCTTAGAGCAGATTGGGCTTCGTCTTTTATATGAAAGGCTTACGCGCTTGGCTCCGGTGCCAGATTGGGGTGGGTGGAGGTAGGCGCCATCTCACGACTAAATGTATCAACCACTACCATAGCTTGCTGGGAAATACTAACTACCTGCTCAGGTGAAATGAGAAGCTTTTTGCCCCACAGTTGTGCTAAAGGTACGGCTGCTGCCACTTCATAATGGATAACTTGTTTGGCAGAGGCGTCCACCTCCACTCCGCACACGCGCCCCAAGTGCTGGCCGGAAACCGTATGTACAGGCAGCTTAAGGCAAGAAAAGCTGGGGTTAGTCATGACGTTTAAAAGTGAGGTACTGCTGGCCAATGGTAAGGAGCGTGTTCACCAACCAATAAAGCATAAGCCCCCCGGGCAAGGTAAAACCGAATACCACCGTCATGGCCGGCAACATATACTGCATCTGCTTGTTCATTATTGAGGTAAGGTTCTCGTCCTGCGAACCAGGCACTGCCACTGGCGGCTTTTTTGCCACCAGCATTTTGGTTTGCCACCACTGCACCACGCCTGTTACAACTGCCAAGGGCAAGCTACGCCCGGCCAAATGCCACATCCCAAACAATGTATCATTCAAGTGGCCAGGATTCACCACCCAAGAATACAAAAGGTCCAGGCTGCCTGAATTCAGACCATTGCGAAAAACCTGGAACAGGGCAATGAGAAAAGGTAGTTGAACCAAGAGCGGCAAACAGGAAGACAGCGGGCTTACGCGCTCACGCTGGTAGAGCTGCATTAATTCCTGGGCCAGCTTATCCTTTTGCCCCTTAAGGCGTTTCTTAAGCTCCTCCACCTGCGGCTGCAGGCGCTGCAAGGCCCGCTGAGACTTCAAGGATTGCTGCGAGAAGGGGTAAAGCACGAGCTTAATTACCACAGTAAGCCCTATAATGGCCAACCCCATATCACCCCCCACCAGGTTATATATCCAAACCAGGAGGTTAAGGAGCGGCTGATAAAAAATAGTTTGCCAAAGCCAAGCCATAATAACTTTACTTTAAGGGATCATACCCGCCCGCACTAAAAGGATGACAACGGCCCAACCGCCGTAACCCCAACAGCCCACCGCGCGTCACACCATAACGAACCACTGCCTGCTTGGCGTACTCGGAGCAAGACGGATAATACCGGCAGCCAGCAGCTGGTACTAGGTAGCGCCCCCAGCCATGGTCCGGGGACAAGGTACGCGGGTACCAGACAATAACTCTGGCGACCAAACGACTTAAAAATGATTCTGGTTTTTCAACTCCTTCGTTGTTCATAAATTATGCTTTGGGCAATCGCCGAATAAAATTCCCGAGTTCTCGGGCTAGCTCAGCGTAGGTTAGATGCAAGAGCTTGGGCTGGCCCGTAATTATCACGTGATACCCTTGGGTGGGAAGCGCTGCGCGGTGCTCGCGCAACCCAGCCCACAGGCGCCGTTTTACCAAATTGCGCTTACTGGCGCGAGGGGACACCTGCCGAGAAACCACCACTGCTACGCGTGTACGGGGTGCCCCCGGTATCGCCAAGGCGCTCAAGTTTATATAGGGGCCTCGCCAGCGATGGCCGCGACGATAAACGTTACGGAAGTTACCTTCTCCCGCCAATCGAGCAATAACCAGGGCCATGGCGCTAAGCGCTTAGCCGCTGGCGTCCTTTTTGGCGGCGACGGCTCAAAACCCCCCGTCCACCTGGAGTAGCCTGACGGGAACGAAACCCGTGGCGGCGGCTACGGCGAAGTTTTTTGGGTTGATAGGTTCGCTTTGGCATAGGGGTTAATCAACGAATACAGGCGAATTACAGTTCTGCTCTTATTTTTGGGAGTCTACAGCCCACTTACTATACCAAAGCGGCTGTTGCTTGGTCAAAACCTGATCAGGTTGTGCCTAAAAAAGTATCCACACAACATCAACAGCTTATGAACAAGCCGGAGTTTGAAGGCAATTTACAAAGACTTAATTTACAGCTATAAAAACTAGCACCGGCCTGCAAGTGGGCTCATTATTTTCACCACTCAATAAACTATGACTAATCAAGAACTCTGGCGCTCCGCTCTTGGTGAACTGGAGCTTTTGATTAGCAAGGCTAATTTTACCACCTGGTTCAAGAACACGGACATTGTAACCTTTGAAAGCGGGCGGGTGGTGGTAGCGGTACCAAACGCCTTTACCAAGGCCTGGCTGGAGAACAAATACCACAGTTTCATTCTCAAGGCCCTGCAGAACATTAGTGGCAACACCGTTAAGGACATTACTTACCGGGTTGAACTGGCTACAGCAGTGGCGACCAAACTAGAAACAGCCAAAGTGCCCACCAGCAACGGAGCGGCGGTTAGTTTTGGCCTTAACCCCCGCTATACCTTTGCCACCTTCATTGTGGGCAAGAGCAACGAGCTGGCGCGGGCGGCCGCCCTGGCGGTGGCCCAAACCCCGGGCCAGGTCTACAATCCGCTCTATCTCTATGGTGGCGTGGGGTTGGGCAAAACCCACCTCATGCAAGCTATTGGTCACGAGATTTTCAAGAACTCACCAGATAAAAAAATAATTTACGTGCCGTGCGAAAAATTTACCACCGAATTCATTCAAGCCATTAGCAGCGGAAAAATGGAAAAGTTCAAAGCCACTTATCGCTCAGTGGATGTTCTGTTGGTGGATGACATTCAGTTCCTCTCTGGCAAAGAAGGAACGCAGGAGGAATTCTTTCACACCTTTAACACCTTGCACCAAGCCAATAAGCAAATTGTTATCAGTTCGGACAAGCCCCCCAAGGCCATACACTCCTTGGAGAACCGTCTTATTTCTCGCTTTGAGTGGGGTATGATAGCCGACATCGCCAGTCCGGACCTGGAAACTCGCACCGCCATTTTGGAGCTCAAATGCCAAGAGCGCAACTACCAGCTCGATCGCGAAATTATCAACTATCTAGCCACCACCATTCAAAACAATATAAGGGAGTTGGAGGGTGCCCTGAACCGCATCATCGCCTACCACCAACTAAACAACCAACCACCAACCCTTCCTTTGGTGGAGGAACTTATGGCCAACCTGCACTCATCAAGCAAGTATGGTGGCAACCTTACCAGCAAAAAAATCCTAAACGTGGTAGCCCAGTACTACGACATTACTATGGAAGAACTAGCGGGCATAAGCCGAAAGAAGAATCTGGTCACCCCACGACAAATGGCTATGTACCTTATGCGGGAAGAGATGAAGGCTTCTTTTCCCACCATTGGACAGGAACTTGGCGGCCGCGACCACACCACCGCCATGCATGCCTGCACTAAAATTCAACAAGCTATGGAGCGAGACGAGAAGACACAACAAGATATGCACAACTTGCGCCAACGCCTTACCAGCACTTAGTTACCCCCAAAAAACAATTCAACTACCAACACTCTTTCCCCCACACTAACTTCATTCCAACGAACACCAATAGTCCCTTTTTTAACTTTCAACATTTACACACCCCCTACTACTATGAAGTTCTTATGTACTCAAGAAAACTTAAATAGTGGCTTGACCTTAGTTGGTCACGTA
>JAUYKG010000029.1 GCA_030700105.1 Candidatus Veblenbacteria bacterium | reverse complement strand
CACACCATGCCTACCGGCAGGCAGGCGGTAGCAATCCACGTGCACAAAAGTGCGTATGTTCTTGTGTTTAGCTGGGTACACTTTCATAAGCACAAAAGTGGGGCTGGTAACGGTGTCTTTCACGCCCAGCCCTTTAGCCAGCCCTTTTAGGAATGTTGTTTTGCCGCTGCCTAAGTGGCCTGTGAGGGCGAGCAGTTCACCGCCCTTAAGTTCGCCCGCCAGCTTTGTTCCGAGCGCACGGGTTTGTGAGGCACTGGTTGTGGTAAAGGTTTTGGGGCGCATAATAGGGAAGCAGATATCCAAAATTTACTGCCACAATTCCCAGTTGGCTTGTGCTTGGGTGGTACGCCAACCATTTTTGTAAGGTTTCAACCCACGCTTGTTGGCTTCAATCGCTCCTGCGAGCGCTATCATTGCTGCATTGTCGCCCGTAAATTCAGAATCAGGGAATAGCGTGCCTGGCGCAGGGCGCAGGAGTTTAGCGGCCGCCGTAAGTTGTTTTTGCAGCTCGTGATTGGCTGAAACGCCACCTGCCACTATTATGGTTTTGGCTTTGTGCTCTCGCGCGGCTCTAAGAGTTTTGCTAACAAGTACTTCTACTGCTGCGTTCTGGAATGAGGCACAGAGGTCGGCTTGCGTTTGCGGGGTAATATTTTTTAATTTTTGCACCTGGTACAGCACGGCTGTCTTGAGCCCGGCAAAGCTAAAGTCGTAATTGGAGTTTTTTATGAGCGGCCGCGGGAAAACAAAAGCTGTCGGATCTCCCAAGCGAGCCAGCTTGGCTACCTGGGGTCCGCCGGGGTAGGGTAGTTTTAAAAGCTTGGCTGTTTTATCAAAAGCTTCGCCGGCTGCGTCGTCCAACGTGCGGCCCAGCAGCCGCTGCTGTCCGAGCGACTTTATGAGATGCAGTTCGGTGTGCCCACCCGAAACCACTAACGCCACCGCTGGCCAGGTTGTTTTACGATTAGCCAGTGGCCAGGAACTAGTGGCTAGGAATGGGCTTACCAAATGTCCGGCAATATGGTTCACGCCTACAAGCGGTTTTTTCCAAGCCAGGGCTAGAGTTTTAGCTGTTTCCACGCCCACCTGAAGGGCGGTAATGAGCCCGGGGCCGGCTGCAACAGCAATGAGGTCTATCTTGGCAGGGGTGGTTCGCGCTTTTTTGAGCGTGGTATCCAGCAGGGGGATTATTACTTCCGTGTGCCGTCGTGCCGCTAATTCCGGCACCACGCCACCCCAACGAGCATGCAGCTTTACTTGCGATGACACTAGGTGTGCCGCCAGTTTTATTTGGCCCTGGCTGAATTTAAGTACCGCCACCGAAGTTTCATCGCAAGAGGTTTCTATTCCAAGCACATTCATAGCGTAGGCTAGTATACCCTAAGCTTGGTGTGTGGGGTAGGAGTAGGCGGGCGCAGACCTTGACAATTTTGTTAGACTGTGCTATGTTTCTTCGTTAGTCTTATAACGCCTATGAAACTTTACAAATTCAGCATTATTGTTTTAACCTTGGCCGTTGCCGCCGCGGCCCTACCGCAGGCGGCTTTGGCGCAGGTTATTATTGATAGGGTAACGGTAAAGGAAAAAGCGCCAGAACAAGATACCCTGGGTGGTACCCAAATAAGCTTTTATACCAATTCGCCTACTACCGCGCGCCTGGACTACGGTACTACCACGAACTATGGTTTTTTCAATGGGTCTTCCGCTCTTGCCATGTACCACGAGATTCTGCTAGTAGGGTTGAAGGGCAATACCACCTACCACTACCGCATTACGGTGCGTACCGCTCAGGGGGAGGAAACTTACACCCTAGACTATACTTTTAAGACAGGTAAAACCACCAGTGGTTCCACCTCCAGTCAATTGGCCATTTCGGACGTGCGTGTCACCCACGTGGGCGGCACCTACTTCATAGTTACCTGGTTAACCTATGCTGAGCTTACCGGTGAGGTGCACTTTAACACAGTGGAGAATTTCGTAAAACCATCCAAGGCTAAGGCTACCCGCAACGGCACTCGCTACGAGGCGGTGGTGGCCAAACTTAAGCTTAACACCAAGTACTACTGGCGCGTGTTCGTGAAAGATAAAGACGGTAATACCGGCTCCAGCTCTGTGCAAACCATTACCACTTCAACTAGCGATAATTCTAAGGAGCCGCTGGTAGTGAGCGAGGTATCGCCTTCCAGTCAGGCGGACCTTCGGCTAACCGATACCACAGCTCTGGTGCGCTGGCGTACCAATTTGCCGGCCCGGGCGGACGTGAGCTTTAAATCCACCGTACGGGGTGTGAAGGGCGGTAGTATGAAAGCCACAGTGTATGTCACGGACCACGAGGCCATTCTGACCAACCTTAAGCCCAATACTCCCTATACTTTTACCATTGCCGCGCTGGACGTTTACGGTAAAAAGGTAACCTCTGGCCAGTTCGGTTTTACCACCAAGGCGTTGCCTCGCGTGGCCGGCGCCACAGCCTGTCCGCGGGGAGCGGCGGTGTGGGCCTATGGCCAGTGCCGCAACCTTACTTCTGAGCGCACCAAGGCCCTAGAACTGCGCGGTAACCTTAATCGTCTCTATCACAACCGCGTACCCGGTTCCGCCCTGCGGAACTGGTACATACTCGTGAACGCGTACACTTACGGCGGGTACTCACTGGAAGCGATTGCTGCGGCTGTAAGGCACGGCGGCAAAACCGTACACCCAACCATTCCGTTCTCAGCCTGGCAGAACTCCAAGGATTATAAAGGTTACATTAAGAAGTAAATCTTAAAAATCACCCCGCCACAAGGGTGGGGTGATTTTGTTTTGGGAATCTACTCCTCGGCCGTGCGTTCGCCCAAGGTGGCTTTCAGGCTAATTTCTGTGCCGCCGCGCAGAATCTTGAGCGTAATTACGGCGCCGGGCTCGTATTTGGAAATAGCAGTGGAGAGCGACCTCGTGGCGCTAAGTTTGGCGCCGTTCACCTCCAAAATCACGTCGCCCGGTTTTATGCCGGCTTTCTCGGCCGGCCCGCCGGGGATTATCGTGGGTTCGCCTGAGGAAACTTCTTTCATCACGTAAGCGCCCTCGCGTACGGGCAGTTTGTTGGCAAAGGAGAGGTAACGGTTCAGCATTATGTAGCGTACCCCGAGGAGCGTGCGAGTTATCTTGCCGTGCTTCCTAAATTTTTCCAGCGCGTTCTTGGCCACGTTCACAGGAATAGCAAAGCCCAGCGCTTCGCCCGAACGGTCAATGGCGGTATTAATGCCGATTACCTCACCCTTCAGGTTTACCAGGGGTCCACCAGAGTTGCCGGGGTTAATAGAGGCGTCGGTTTGAATGGCGCCCTCAATAGTCTCGGTGAGGTTGGAGCCAGAAGCGGTAATGGTGCGCCCCACACCCGAGACTATGCCGCGCGTTACTGAATTTTGAAATTCGGTCAGAACATTGCCGACGGCGATAACAGTTTGGCCAATCCGAATTTTGTCCGAATCTCCGAGCTTGGCTGGCTTAAAGCCGGAGCCTTCCACCTTAAGAATGGCAATATCAAAGAGCGGGTCACGCGCCAGCACCGAACCCACGTATTCCTTACCCGTGTTGGTGATAACGGTGTAAGTAACGTTTTTCTGCAGTACCACGTGCTTGTTGGTGATAATGTAGCCGTCCGCCGAAATAAAGAACCCTGTGCCACCGCCGGTTTCCTGCAACGAAACTTCGCCCAGGTCATTCGACACCCGTTCGGTGATGAGAATACTCACCACCGAGGGCAGGAGCGATTCATACGTGCTGATAACGGCCTCTTCCTCGGTTACCACAATACCTGTGGGCGATACGCCGCTCGCTATGTTAACAATGAAAGGAATGGTCGGCACAGTTACGGCGAAGAGTGCGATCATGGCCGTTAGGGCAACAAATAACTTGAGTTTACGTGGCAACATAGGATATAGGGGGTTAGGGGATAGTCTTCATAGTATAGCAAAAAGAACGCGCCTCAGTTGTATTACAGCGCGAGGAGCGGATTATTACACAATGAGCGGCAGCTGCTCCACCTCTATCTTTTTGCCGGTAATAACACTCTCAATGCGGTAGGCGCCGTGGGTGGGGGCTTCAATGAACCCGTTCCAGGCCATGCGTGCCAGCCCCCCCGAGTGCACCCAATCGAATATCCACTCATCGCAGTAGCGGGGGTCGTTCTGCGAAGCGCCGCCGCCCACTATTTTCAGCCAGATGTGGTTGAATTCCTCTTGGCTGCCAATGGGCGGTGCGATGATAATTGGCAAGCCCAAGCCGGTGTAAAAGGAAAGCTCGGAGGGTTTGGTCCAGAGGATGTCGGTGGTGAGCAGAATATCGCTGAAGGTGCGGAAGTAGTCTTCCCTGGCGTCGCACGAGAACACGTTCACCCCCTTGCCCAGGTACTTGGAAAGCTTAAGGCTCCGTATGCCGTCGCGGTAGTACTGCGCGGCCGCGTGGTGCGTGCCAGCGACCAGGTTAAGGCGGATCTTGCCTTGGCTTATCTTGCTGGCTAGGCTGTCGGCCACCTGTAGGCCAATGTTCTGCTGCGCCCCGGCGCCACCCACGGAAAAGGTAAGTGTGAGTGGGTGCTTGTGGTTGAGTGTGCGCCAGTTCTTCCCCAGGTGCATATTGAGCGTGCGGGCGTACTTTTGGGTAAAGACCTGGTCGGGGTCTAGGTTTTGCAGGCGGCGGGAGAGGTAGCGCTTCAGTACGGGCGCGTGTGGTCCGCCAATTAGCTCCTTGGGCAAAGGAAAGCCGGTGAGGTAGATATTCTCCGGCTTCACGCCATAGAGCTTCAGCCGTTCTACCACACGACCGTTCGAGGCGAAGTATTTAATGCGACTGAGCTTGGGTGAGAGCGGGGCCCAGGTGCGCGAGCAGTCCGCGTCGCAGATCACGCAGTATATCTCGCCCGGATAATCAAGCTCTTCGGCCGCGAAGGCCGCCTGGAAAAAGGTGGCAATGAGCGGCAGCGGCTTTTTGGCCATGTGCTCTATAAGGTGTTTGCCCAGCCCGTTTTTTATGAGTAGGTACGTCTGCTGTAGCTGCAGGTTTGGTCTGGAGAGGTCACGCCGCGGGTAAAAGTTGTCTATTTTCTGAAAGTAATCCATTACGTCAAAAATGGCGTTGCCGACTATGGGTAGGCGTTTTACTCGAGAAACAGTCTCATACAACTTGCGTAGGTCCTCCCAGGCGGCCCGTTCGTTCTTTGGTATGCCGGGGTACTTATTGGCGATCAGTACCTGGCCGCCCTGGGCCAGATGCCGCAGGGCATAGGCAGCCCGCTCGTGGCCGTAGCCCATATCCACGGCCACTACCCAAGCTTTGATTGGTTGGTGAGTCGGCATAGTCTAGTTGGTGAAGCAAGGTTTCGCCTTCAGCAGGTCCATCGGCGTTGGTACTGCCCCGGCTTTTATCTGGGCGGCTCGCTCTTCGCCCACGGCATTTGCCAAACACTGCTCAAGTTCCGGCGGAATAGTGTCAGGAATCATATTGGGATCCACCCCCAATTTTTCTAGCACGAATATTTGTGCTGGACTGAGATTGACCTTGGTGGCGCTAGTCGACTCCTCACCTGCTGTTGACGAGTCCTGAGGTGGGTTTATGAAGCCCCTCAGGCCGAACGGGTCCACAAAATAGAGGTAGGCGGCCAGGGCAATGGTAATGGCGCCAGTGACGGCCAAGAAACCAGTGATTATTTTGAACAAGGTTTTCACATACCTAAGTATAGCCTAAAGCAGCACCCGCGGTCAGGGTGGGTTCTGGTTTTGCCGCCTGGAGCGGCCATAGTTTGGCTGGAGTGGGTGGTGCTATACTGGTGGTTGAAATGAGGTTTAACCAGAAATGGGGTGAGGTATATGGCCGAACAGACCATGTATGAGAAGTTGGTCACGCTTTGCTCGTGTGGCAGCGGCAAGAAGTACGTTGAATGCTGCGGACGCGAAGAGATGTGCCCCTGCGGTTCAGGCAAGAAGGCGATTGAGTGTTGTTTTGCGAGCCCGGAAACACACCCCATGTAGTATAGTTTCAATAGTATGTAAAATACCCCGCCGGCGGCGGGGTATTTTATTATCCTGGTTGTAGAGTGCTGTAGTTTAGCGCAGGCTCAGGTTGCGTATTACCGTGGCATTAATAACCCCCAGAGGGCTACTGCCGGCCGTGAGCGTGCCGAAGATTTGTAGCTTGTGCCCAGCCACGAAGTCGGCCAAATTGGCCCACGACCACCAGTGGTTAAGCACGGCAGTTTCCGCCGTTAGGTTCACGGTGTGGTCGGCACTGCCTACGGTTACTACTAAGCTCGTGGGCTTGGTGGTGCCAGCTACCGACTTCAACGTGCCTTCAAAGGTTTGGGGCTTGGGAGAGTTGGTCCAGTTTTTAATCCAACTAGCGTTCACGGTGGGTTGGCTAACAGTAGTATCCAGCGTGCCTTGAACACTCAGGAGGTTACCTACTCTGATATCACCGGACGCTGCATCAGCGCGGGGACGGCTGACGAATTTGGTGCTGTTGGAAGTCTTAATGGTCCAGGTGAACACGGTGGAGCCCCAGGTGGCTGTAGTAGTAACGGTAAGAGGGATGCTGCCGGCTGCCACCGGGCTTACCGCAGTTACCTTCATACCATCAAGTTGCACCTTGCCGTCGCTATTGATTTTTATTTGCTGGCGCGGCGCGGCAGATACTTCGGGCTTATTGTCGCGGTCATTTGAGCCGCTCTTGGCTGCTGCTGGCAAGGCCGCGGTGGTGGTAAGGGTGAGGGCTGTAAGTAGAACAGCCAGTACGAGCTTGGGGTAGCGCATAGGTATTGGGTTAATAATAGTAATGCTTGGCAGAGTGGCGCCGAGCTACGGGCCCATTCCTGCGGGTCGCACTCGGCGCCCTCTAGCCTAATAGAACGCCATCCGTGGCCGGGCGTTACACCTGGCTTTTTATATGGTGAGCGGTGTGGTAATAGGGTCGCCCAGCCGGTAGTTCACAAAAAATGCGTCGGAAAGATCGTCCACGTAGGTGTTCCATTTAGCACCGTACATACTGGCGGCCACTTCGGGCGTGGTAACGTGGCGCAGTACGCCGCCTTTATCCACGGCGTACACCTTGGGGTCGGTCTGTAGCTTTACCATGCGCACGCCCGGGCGATAGGTAGCGTTGCCTCCCAGGGGAATTGTCGCCAAGACCTCGTCTGTTACCTGTACCACGCCGCTAAAATTCTCGTACCAGCTTAGGTAGATTCTTTGGTTGGGGAACACGTAGCGTTTGCCGTCGGCCCCGCAGTAATACACCGTATCAGTAGAGGCTTGAATAAGGGTGTTGGATTGGCAGGTAGCGAGCGGGCCAGAAGTTAATACCTTATCGTCGTTAATAGTGGTCGTGGCAAGCCTGGCACCCTCGGGGTTAAAAGCACCAGGGCGGCTGGCGTTCAGGAGACTGGAGTAGGGGTTTATGGGCGTGCCGTCGGGCAGGCGGATCTCAAAGTGCAGGTGCGAACCCGCACTCTCGGCGTTGCC
Organism: Candidatus Veblenbacteria bacterium; assembly: GCA_030700105.1. Taxonomy (GTDB): domain Bacteria; phylum Patescibacteriota; class Patescibacteriia; order Veblenbacterales; family UBA10138; genus JAUYKG01. The sequence continues at coordinate 4,662 of JAUYKG010000029.1, read as the reverse complement.
GCTGTCTCCTACCCAAGCCAAGAGCTGCCCAGTCACCACGCGCGCTCCGCGGGTAATGGTAGGTGCGTAGGCGTACGTTACCCCGCCCTGGCCGTCGTCGGTGCCCGGGGTGTCGTTGTTCACATGGATATAGCGGTAGAAGTAGCCGTCGTCTCCGCGAATGAACACGGCGTAGCCGTAGGAAGGTTCATTCTGCGGCAGCAGGCTCACATAACCGCTCGTGGCCGAGATAATGGGTGTCATTTTGGCAGCGAAAATGTCCACGCCCTCGTGTACCCTGCCGCCCGAGCGTGCGTCGCCGTAGCTGTCGGAAAAATTATTGGCCCCGTCCACCGGAAAGACTATCGAACGCACTTCCTGTGCCTGGGCCGGCAGCCAGAGCGTAAAACTTGCAATCAGGACAGTGAGAAGGATTTTGTGCATAGGTCACCTCATACTAAGTATAGGACTGTCTTTAGTCAAGGCTACGCCTTGACTATTTTGGTCATAGAATGTAAACTCCGCTTAATAAATAAGAAAAAAAACATTAACAATCAAAAAAGGTGAGCAAGTGACAATAAAGGCACTTAAACACGGCACTGATGAGAATTCAGCCGTGAAGATAGTTAAGGATTTCCTTAACACACTTTCCAAGCTTGGCGAGACAAGCTTGGAAAAAATAAACGTATCTGGTGATAACCCAGTATTGTTTATATTTAAGACCATGACGAAAGGCAAGCTGGGCACGCCCTTACGTGGCGGTGTGCTTGTGGACGAAGAAAATGTCCATTTAACTCAGGCTTTTTTTAGCCCCTCCGGAGGCGATACCACGGTGGACGTACAGCAAGTGCGCGGGGCTTTGGTGGAGCAGTTCGTAAAACTTTTTGCGCCCGTACCATTGCCCGCGGAGGAGTGATGTGGAATCTTAGGTATACATACGGTATCTCACTTCACGATAGCGATGCGGGGCACATTAATGTGCCCTTAGAGCTGAAACGCCTCTTCCAAATAAATAGGGCCCGGAAGGAGGCTAAGAAGAAATGGCAGGAAATCCTCAATGATAAAAACGCCAAGCCGATAAGGTATCGAAATCCAAAGCTAGTGTGGATAGAACCTCTTTTGCGTCACAGTATTTCTCATAAAAAACATTAAATTTCATCTTCAAGCCCGTTGATATTATCAATGGGCTCTTTTTTATCGAAACATCCTCCACAGCTCAAGGGGGATGAGCTTAGGGCAACAATGTCCTTTTTGCTATACTACGATTGTGCCGCATATACACGAAAAAATAGATTTCACGGTGGACGTATACGTTGTGTACCAGAACAGGGTTCTGCTTAGGGTGCACGATAAGTACGGCATCTGGCTGGGCGTGGGCGGACACATTGAACTGTACGAGGACCCTAACCAGGCCGCCATTCGCGAGGTGAAAGAGGAGGTGGGGCTGGATGTTACATTAGTCTCCACGTCTACCTCACCCCGTACTGAGGCGCCCCAGTATCAGGAGCTTATTGCGCCGCGGTTTTTGAACCGGCACAAGATAAACGAAACACACGAGCACGTTTCTCTGGTATATTTTGCAACAAGTGCCACCGACAAAGTTGTTCCGGGCGCGGGAGAAAAGGAGACACAGTGGAAGTGGTTTAGTAAAGAAGAGCTGCAAGATTCGCAGTATGCTTTTCGGGACAGCGTGAGGTTATACGCCCAAAAGGCGATGGAAGAGGTAGTAAAGTAGACGTTAACAAAAATAGGCCCTAAGGCCTGTTTTGATTTTTAGCTTAAGCAAGAGTGTGGGCCTTGTTCGTAAGGTAGCTATAGCGCTCCCAAATCTACTGTGTGGTCAATGCGTACTTGCTTCACAAAGTCGGGAATGTGGCTAACGAGTATAAGCGCCCCTTCGTAGGCGTCCAGCGCTTTGGCGATCACGGGCAAGTGCCTAAAGTTGATGTGGTTGGTAGGTTCATCCAGTATAAGCAGCCCAGGCCGAATAAGGACCAGCCGAGCGAGGGCCAGCAGGCCCTTTTGCCCTTCGGACATGCTTTTTATCTGGCTCGCCAATACTTTACCGTCGAGCAGGAAGCCAGCGGCCATAGAGCGCAGGGTGTGTTCGTTTGGTTTTTCCATAACCTCTTCCAAGCTGGCATAACCAGTTTGTTCAAGGTTCAGGGTGGAAAAATCTTGGCGGTAGTAGCCCACGCGTACCTCAGCCCCTAAGGTGGCGCCTTTAGCTGTGCCTTGGGAAAGTTTTTCCAGAAACGTGCTTTTGCCAATGCCGTTGGGGCCGGCAATGAGCAGGTGAAAGCCTTTTTTAAGTACCAAATTGGCTTCGTGCGCTACGTGTTCACCAGCTTTTATCACGCTCACATGGGTAAGCTCTAAAATTTTTCCGTTAAAATCCGCCGGGAATACCTGGGTGGGAATAGTAAACGGACGAATGGTTTTGTCCTCTTGCCGAACCTCTACCATGTTCTCTTCCGCCTCCTCCGCTGCCAGGCGCATTTTTTTGGCTACCAAACGCAGCTTGCCGCCCTTGTGGGCAAACACTTCGGCTTGAGCCACCTTTTTCTTTATCTCGGCTTCCGCCCGGGCATTCTGTCTACGCTCGCGCTCTAACCGTTCGGTTATCTCGCGCACCACGTCCAGGTAGTTACCAGCGTACTGTTCAACTTTATGGGTGTTTATATCTAGGTACAGCACCCCGTCGGTAAAAGCGTTCAAAAATTCTGCATCGTGCGAAATAACAATTACCGTTTTGTCGTAGGTCATAAGGAATCCAGTCAGGTGGTCTATGCCTGCTTGGTCCAGGTTATTCGTTGGTTCGTCCAGCAGTAAAATATCCGGGTCTTGCAACAGTGAATACGCCAACAGCAGGCGAGCTAGCTGACCGCCAGAATGGGCACGCACCTTTTTAGTGAGGTCGGTGGTAAGCTGCACCGCATCCAGCACCCGGGAAATTTGCTTGTCCAGGTTATACGGCACCTCGACAAAGGTAGAGGCAAAGAATTCACGCACCGTTAGGTCCAGGTGCTCGGGGGCCACCACCTGCTTGGCAATGCCGACCGAGGCCTCTTTAGGGGTTAAAAAAATGCCACCCTCGTTCGGCTGTGTTCTGCGCAGTATAAGGTTGAACAGCGAAGTTTTGCCGGCACCGTTCTGGCCCATGAGGGCAATGCGCGAGCCATTGCGTACAGAAAAGTTCGCCTCGTCCAAAATAGGCTTGGTTTCGCTGTAAGCAAAGCTAACATTATCAAACCGGAGCACCACACTGTCGTTTGGCATAGCCGTAACAGTCTATATGATATTGGATATATTGAAAAGGGTGCACCTGAGATTTAACAGCAAAATTACCTAAAAGAGACTTCTCGTTCGGAGAAATCCCTTTTGGTAGCCCAAGTGGGAGCGCGGTGCCTGTGTCCCGTAGGGATAGAACCAGCTGGTTGCTGAGCTTGGGGAATGGTGGAGGTTCGGGAAGCTGGTTAAAGATGGTTATTTATAGTCTGTGGATTCTATATAAAGTTTATTTTGCCCTAGTACCTAAGGGGAGTAGAATTAGTAGTTTCTCAGAAAGGTAAGGTCCCTCTCACGGATGAAATTGCCTTCGTATTCGTCTGGGTTATCTACTTCAAAGGTTTTGATAGCATCATCTAACTTTGCCCACTCAACCTTGAAATCGTTACTCTTCTCGCTTTCAGTAAACGAAGTGACACCCTTCCCGCCTACAACCTTGGCTCTATAGCAGTATGAGATTTGTTTTAGTTTGAACTGGCCACGGTACTCGACAATCTCCCCAATCTCGGAACCTATCTCAACTTTGCAGCCAATCTCTTCCATACACTCGCGTTGTAGCGCGGTGGGAACATCTTCGGATGCTTCAATGCCACCGCCAGGTATTTTGTGGTACCTGTATTTTTGAACATTCAGCAACGCAACGTTACCACCCGCATCAAATACTACCGCTCGTGCAGCGTAACGTATGTTAAACTTTTTTACTTCCTCCTCAGTGATGTTTTCAGGGTTTATAGTCGCAAGTAGTTTCATAACTAGTATAGGTACAAATCTTTGGTATAGTTATTTGATTTTGTTTTCTTGAAATAGTTCCTTTGAAATAGCCCCCGCAAATAATCTATAAGCTGGCCTCTTTTCTTTTTTGTAGATTGTGGCCATCCCTAATAACTCTTTACAGTGTTTACATACGAGTTGTTTACCAGTCTTTATGCCAAGTGGGTATATTCTATCCAGGTATAATCGTTTCAGTATACCAGGGCCATCTTTCTGGTAATAAAAAACGTGGCTACCACATTTCTCACAACTAATACTGAGCAACCTTGAGGTGCCACCCCTTGCTTTTCTGTGCTTATCATTTTTTAGTTTCATAAGAGCATCATAACAAAAAATCGCTGAAGCAGCGATTCTTTGACTTTTAGCCCCACCGGGAATCGAACCCGGATTCCCGCATTGAAAGCGCGGTGTCCTAACCATTAGACGATAGGGCCATGTTAAGTGATTGTGCGAGCCGCTTAAATAGAATCTCCTTTTGCTGACTATTGGTTTTTAGTTCAATTTCCCTTTTTCTAGCATCAGTCGCATTATCGTACGCTTCATAGTATACCAGCTCAAGTGGCAAATGCCCCTTTGTTGAACGGACTTGGCCAGCTTTATGCTGCGCAAGCCGTTGCCGCAGGT
>JAUYKG010000012.1 GCA_030700105.1 Candidatus Veblenbacteria bacterium | reverse complement strand
GCGCTTTGCCTGGGGTAAAGGATATTCCTACTACATCCACGGCGCCTGGTGGCACAATAATTTTGGCAAGCCCCAAAGCCACGGCTGCGTGAACGTGGCGTACGAACATATGGAGCGCCTGTACACCTGGGCGCAGGTGGGCACAAAGGTGATCATCTCAAGCTAATTCAATACTGCCTTATGATAACATTCGTACGAATGTTATCATAATAAATCTGGGCACTTCCAGTGGGTCGGGACATAATGAAACTAACCGGAGTTTTACCAAATCGCGTATTTATTATTGAGAAAGCCATCTCTGGTCACCTCTATTTCATGCGCAACAAAGAAAAAGAATTGATGGGTTGGATTGATGAAGATGTAAAGTCAATATATGGAAATGTAACCGTAAAGCAAGTTAAAAATCTCCATGACATTCCAACCGAAGAACTGGACTCACAGGATACGCTAATAGTATTTGACCGGCATAATGATATCATGGAAAATTCCAACGAATTAAGCAACTGGCCTTACAAGAGTTCCATATTTGTCCTGCCGTTCGAAAATTACGTACACCATTATCGGGATAAGAAAGGGGTTTTTGAAGCGACGGCGAAGCCAGAACATATATTCATGATTCTCGCCGAATCACTTGGCATTAGTTAAAAAATAAATTGCGGGCACGAGCGAACTACTCGTGCCTTTTTCGTTTTTATAAACTACTAAAACCCCAGCTGTACTTACTGCTTCCTTAATAACCGCGTGAACAAGGGGCGGAACATATCGTCCTGTAGGCTTATGAACGACTCGCGCTTGTTTACCCGGTTCGTGAATACCACCAGCGCGCCCTGGATAACGGCCAAGGGCTGGCGCTCGTTCCCCTCCCCCATAGTAAGCACAGCGGCCGTGGCTAGACTGTCTGCCACGTTCACGCGCGAATACTCAAACTTGCGACCGAACAAGTCGCGCTTCCCGCGGTAATCACGAATACCATAAAATCCCGCGTACCCCAGGGCCAAAGCTATTGTACCAGCCCGCAACGGCATGGTGCGGCTATCGGTAATAAGCACGCCCAGCTGCTTTAATTTATAGTGTCGCCTAAGCGCCAGCCATAACGTTTTAGCGGACTGGAACGCGTCGCGCGGTAACAGTATGAGCTTGCCCTGGCCGTTCGATTCATCTATACCAGCCGAAGGCATTACCGCGCCGTCGCGCAAGGTAAGCCAACAGTAACGGGTACGCACCGCCCAGTCGCTCTCTTGCTTAATGAGCTTGGTCTTGGCGCGCTCAGTAGTGAATTTGGCTGTTCTGCGCTCGGCGAGTGCCACTATTTTGGACGTAACCACGACTACGGCCTTTTCTTTAAGCCGCGGCAGGTACTTCACTAAAAAATCCAAGAGCGGCTCGCCTTCGTGAAAAATTCGCGTCTTAATAGGCGTAATGTTCACGCTGTGGACTCCTTCCCTCTGAGCAGCCTAATCCCTAGATACGAAAGTGGTGTATAGGCAAACCCCATAGCCACTTTGTAGAGCCACCAGGTGATAATTACCGAAACCAAGGTGCGGAACGAGTACACACCTAAGAAAGCAATGAGCGAGAACAGCACCGAATCCAGCAACTGCGACCACAAATTGGAGATGAGCGAACGCAGCCAGAACAGCCGCGCGCCTATACGCTCGCGCACAAAGAAGAAGGTGAATACATCCTGGTATTCGGCCACTATGAACGCCACCAGCGAAGCCAGCGCCATCCTCACGGAGATGCCGAACACCTGATTGTACCCCTCGCGCACCCAGGCGGCCTCTCCTGACCACGGCACGGCCAAGGACAAAAAGGAATACACCAAGAACAGTGCGGTACTAATAACACCCGCCCGCACCAAGAGCTTAGCAGCCACCTTACCATACACCTCCCCCACCACATCCGTCATAAGGAAGACGATGGGAAAGGAGAACACGGCCACGGACAAATGCGAACCAAAAAGGAATGGCATGAGCTTTAGCCCCAGCGTGTTAGCTGCTAGGAGCGAGGTTAAATACAGCGCCATCACGATGGCGTACTTACGGATTGTAGGTTCTGTAAATTGGATCATACGCACATAGTACCCTAAACCAAGCCGCCTCGGTAAGAGGCGGCCCATAAACGATTGCCTACGTGTGCTACTCCTTGAACTCCTCCAGGGTAACGGCCACGTCCTTGGTCTCGCCCTTGGAATACACCTTCAGCTTTACTATTTGACCTGGGTTGTAGCGCGACAGTGCGCGCACGAGTGAGAATTCTTGGCTAATGCGCTGGCCCTCCACTTCCAAAATAATATCGTTCTCCACCAAGCCTGCCTTGTCCGCCGGACTGCCAGACACCACAGCCAAGTCCTGCGTGGTTTCGCCGCGCGCTAGGAGCGCCCCGTAATCAACCGTGAGGTCATTGGCGCGGGCCAGTTCGGGCGTTACGATGACATAGCGAATCCCCAGGTACGGCCGCACAATGCGGCCGTTTTTATTATAAGAATCAATCATGCGCTTGGCCTCGTTTATGGGCAGGGCAAAACCGATAAGCTGCCCCTGGCTGTTGACCGCCGTGTTTATGCCTATCACCTCGCCCTGCAGATTTACCAACGGACCGCCGGAGTTGCCGGGGTTAATGGCCGCGTCGGTTTGAAACACGCCCTCCAGCTGCTCGGACGAGCCGCGACTGTCCCCTGCCACCACATTGCGGCCGATACCGGAAATTACCCCTTTTGTTACCGTGTTGCGATACTCACCCAGGGCGTTACCGATAGCAATTACGGTTTGCCCGATTTGCACGCTATCGGAATCCCCCAGTTTTACCTCTGGCAAACTGGTATCCTGAATTTGTACCAGGGCCATGTCATTTACCGTATCCCGTGCTACCACGGTAGCGGGAAATTTACGGCCGTCGTTCGCAAGCACTGTGTACTCGGCCTCGGTATCGCTCACTACGTGCCGGTTGGTCAAGATAAGCCCTTTCTCTTGATTAATAACAAAGCCCGTACCGCCGCCAATCTCTTGCTTGCCTTGGGGAGCCTGTGGGGGCGATTGTTGCGGCTGCTGGCCGAAGAAAAAATTGAATGGAGAACCAAAGTCAAAAAAATTATCAAACGGCTGCGGGCCGGTGAGGTTGTAGATCTGCGAGAGGTCCTTGGTGATGATTATGCTTACTACCGAAGGCGAGACTTTTTTTACCACTTCAGTAGAGGCCGATTCCTCTTCCACGGTGAGGCTTTGCGGCGGCAAAACACTATTAAGAATTGGCCTCAGGTATGGCCCTGCCCATAGTGTAACGGCCGCACCGCCTATACCACCCGACAACAAAGACGCCACCACAATGAGCACCAACGGCAAACCGAAAGTACTTCGCGTTGCTGGCGGCTCGGCTGATTGTGGCCGGGGGGAATTGGTTGGAGATGATTGCTCTTCTAAGAACATAAAAACTCAGAGTAATCCCAGGGAGGCAAAAACTACTTACTACTGACCCTGGTAGTTCTTCAATTGTTCCAATAGATCAAACGACTGCTGATTGTCGCCACCCGCAGAAGGACTGTCGAGGAGTTCCTGATACGAGCTGAACGCGGTTTGGAAATACGGCTTGAGGAACCAAAAACCTACTATAAGAGGCACTATGATAATAGCCAACTTTACCAGACTCCACACCTGCGCCCAGACAATGTAGCGCCGGGTTTTTTGGGTGGCGGCGTGAATTTCCTTCAGCAGTACTATCTGCTCCTGGAGGAGCGTACGCACCGCCTCATCTTGGGACATTGAAGGGTCGGTAGGCATATTTTAGCACTTCGTAGTATAGCACGAACCCTTCCCCAGCTGAGAATACCCGGGGCCGATTTTGCGCCCAACTAAGGCAAAATACCTAAGGGTACGGCTGCCAGAGCAGTTCCTGGTACGCTCAAGGAGAGGCTTCCCCACACAGAGAGCGCACTTGCACCGTTCGCCAAATAATGGCGGTGCCCGTTCCGCGGATCCACGTACCAGGCCTCGCCTAAGGACTCAACCTGCAGCACAATACGCCCCTTAAGCCGCTCCGCCAACGTTGTATCACTCGCGGCCGCCTCCACTGTAACAGGCTCGCCTTCGGCCACGGGAATACGAGCCAAGTCAGCGTTTGTGATACCAAGACCAAAAGCCCCTAGTGCTTGGTAGGCACGGGCGGCCTCTCCTATGCAGTAGCGGCGACCACTTACTGGCTCCCAGTACCACAAGGCGCCACCCTCGGCCGGAAGAAGCGCGTAACCTGTCCACCCTGGTTCGGCTTCGCCTGTACCTGTCGGGAGTTCGCATGAGGCAATCGTTTCTCCTAGCACTTTGGCTGGGGGCTGCGGCAACGCAACTTCGCTCACAACTGGTTCGCTTGCCGCCACCCTTACACTAGCTTGATTGTTGCTGGCATCAATATCCCGCTCCCGCGCCTGGGCCAAGAGACTTACCACACCCTCACCCTTACCTCGTGCCACGAGTACGAGCGAAAGCTCGGCTGTGGCGTAGTTATTCAACCGGATAAACGTCCAGCGCCGAGCCACGGGGTCAAAAGTTCCGGCCGAAGGGTTACCTTGTACCAATTCAACGTGCTCGGGCAGTGCCAAAGAAACTTCCGCAGCCTGGGCCATGTTCGGCCCGTGGTTCTCAAGTTTGAATGTGAGCGTGAACTGCTGCTGAGTTTCCACTGTTACATCCGGCTCGTTCACTGTAACGCCCAAATCCGCGAGCGGCGTGGGGCCGCTCGCCCCGCCGCCGAGATAATTACCGCGCGCCACTGGATAGCTCTTGTTCGCGAGCGCCACCAGAGCATACGCGGTCATGCCTGGCGAACCTGAGGGGTCGCTGGCCTGCCACTTAAAAGAACCGTCGCCGGTTTGCAAGGTCAACAGAAAATCCTGCGGGCTTGCACCTAACTTCTCCCACGTGGAAGGTTCCAGCTTAAGCTTGGTAAGCGCCGAAACAACCCACGAAGTGGAAGCGGAGTCGGACGATTCGCAGCCCGGCCAAAAACACGGCAGCTGGTACGGCCAACCAGCATCATCACTTTGTTGTGTGGCCAGGTACGCCACGGCGTTTTGCACTACTGTATCGGAACTGGTGTAGCCAGCCTCGCTTAAAGCCATGAGTGTAGCAGCCGTATCGTTCGTGTCCGAATCAAAGCCCACTCCCCAGCTCCAACCGCCGTCAGCATTCTGGTTCGCAACCAGGTACTGGGCCGCCCCTTTAAGCACCGGGTCGCTGGCCGGCACACCAGCGGAAGCCAGCGCCATAACGCCCCAGGCGTCGTCATTCAGTAAAGACGTTTCCCCGAGTTGCCCGGACTGTGCCAGCGATTTCAAGCCTGCTACCAGATCCGTACCGGTGTAGGTAGTGGGGTTCTTGCCCGCAGCCACAAGCGAGAGTATGCGCTTGGCATAGTCAGTGGCGGAGGAACCGGAAAAGGACTGTAACGCGGTAGCGTCCACGGTTTCCCCGGCTGCCACGAGCGCCATAGCGCTCCAATCATCCAGCGACTGAGTTTTTAGATAGTTGACCGCTTCGGGCACGCCAGCGTGTGCCGCTAGCGGCACGACCGCGCTTATGATAACAAGAACGAACGAATATACGAGCTTTCGCATAATTGTGGACTATCTAATGGTAAGTAAAAAGATAAATCTAGGAAAAGTGGTGGCGGATGGAGGGATTTTGTTCCATCCGCCAACTGATTATACTGGCGTTTCATCATTGGCCTGGCTGCCAGGTCTTGGGTGCGTATTGGTACACTATGACACCATTACGCCTAAGCTGCAGTCCTTGGGTAGCGGGGTTAAACGACTGTTGCGCCATGGCCTTAAAAGAAAAGGTCAAGGTGCCTCCTGATTTTAGCTTAAGGTAGTAGTGGTAAGCGCCGACTGCCTGCTGAAAACGGGTTAGGTAATAGTCGCGCCACGTGCTCGACCAGGTAAATACCGTTTGCCCCGGCAACATTTGCTCAAGAAACCCCTTAACGTTCTTTTCTACCCTACTTTCAACGGTTGGTTGCTTGGCCGCCTCATCAAGCAGTGGTCCGAGCAACTCATCGGCCGTGCGGCGGCATCCAGGTATGAATACCCCCAAACACCCGGCTAGCCAACTAAGAAACGAGCGTCTTGATAGGTACAATGTTTCCTCCTCATTATTTTTGTTTGGTTTACATAGCTTTGTTTAAAAAATTTAAAACCCCATTCTCGCGAATGGGGTGGCACGACAAGCAAAGTCAATTAACTTGCAGTGAACCACCATGAACCACATAGGATTCATGGTGCCCTGTACCCAACGTGGTACGGGGCACTTCCCCTCTCGCGAAGGAAGAAGATTCGCACATAATGCCAACATCCAGTAATCGGGCTTTCCGCCCTGGGCGGATTACCGTAGCGGGACTGCGCCGGACTTTCCGCCGACTGGCGGATCACCGGACTTCCCTGAATGCTGGCTAATTGAAAAGAACTTTACTGCTAGCAAATTTAATTATTCTATAAAGGCCCCTGTCCCAATTTTACCCTCGCAGCATTTATTCTTGCTCGCTCTTCTTCGTAATCATCACTCACTTGAAAGCTACCACTATTAATCACTCTTTTATCTATTAATTGTTGTGTAATAGTGTCCATACAGTTCAGTAGCGTAAAAAAGTCAGTCTCCGCCTTTAGTGCATTTTCAATTACAGTACCACAATGCGCCGGACTATGCCTAAAGTTTTTTAATGTTGAATTTAAAGATTGCACAGCTGTCCTCAATTCCCTCTTTACTTCAGCCTCTACACTCAGTCTTTCTAGGACCGCTGAAAAAAACTCATTTACCTTATCATCTGCTAAAAACGAGCTCAACCTACCAGTTTCCTGTGCCTTGCTAATTACTTCAGCTGGTACACCCAAGTGTGGGGCTAATAAGAGTAGCCATTTTTCGAGAGCTTTGAAAGCTGGCGCTATAGCAAAAGAATAATCGTAATAATCTGTAACGGCTTTAAACTGGTCGATTAAGCGATTTGAATCCCACAACCATTTTAAAACATCCTGGCCATTATTTGTCAGAAATTCTTTTGTGCCCTGAGATATTCGTTGATATATCGGATGACTTGATTTCCACTGGGTACTCCAATCTGACATAGTATAATGTTAGTTAATTTGCTTAACTAGGTTTCGGATGTTATTTAAATGACCCACATATTTGAACAATATTACATGGGTAGCAAATAATACTCCAGTAAAAATCAAATCCCCCAGTGCCATATTGCGGAAGAACGGCAAGCCGAGCTCGTATGCCAGCGCGAGGCCAGCCCAGGTCTTGGGGTACCACGTGCCGCTGGCCCACACGGCGAAGTTGGTGGCTAAAAAGAACAAGGTTGAGGAAGCGAGCGAAGCCACCAGCAAACGCTCCGGCCTTACCTGCTTTACCCACGAACCAATAAAAGCCACGGCGGCAAAACTGGCGTACACGGTAAGCATTACCGGCACGTGGTAAAAGCCCAAAGAAAAATCAGCTACCAACATAGAAATAAGCGGTACAGCCACGGCCCACTTGCGCGGCAAGGCATAGCCCGCCAGCAAACTCACGGCCACCATCGGCGTGGCGTTCCAGGCGTGCGGCAGCAAACGGCCGAGAACAGCCAGGCCAATCAACACGAGTGCGAGTATGAGGTTGCGCTTAAGGGATTGGCTCATACTCACCTGGCTGATTTACTGAACGTCCACAACACGGTTTCGCCACCTTGCAAAGCATACCTATCCGCTGCCACTTGGGGTTGCTCGCCATCCACCCAGTACTGCCAATAGCGCTGGTCCTGCCCGTTCGCCTTGTCCCCTATCTGCTTCACGAACGCCCCTAGGGATGAACTTTTATCCACCTCCAAGGGGAAATCCTCGCGCTGGCTTGCTTGTTCCAGTAACGCGAGCACAGTCGCAGGCTCGGGCAGGGTGAGATTGGGGTAGCCGGTTACGAACTCGCCGTTGTTTATCACCAAAGCCACAGCCTGGGCCTGCTCTGGCACCGGCGCTTGGTACAATGGTTCGTTTTTATTCTGCCCAAAGGAAAAACCAATGAGAAATACCGCCACCGCCGCGACGAACACTAGGATAGATTTTACAAAACGTTTCAGCATAAAATTAATCTTTGCCTTGCCAGGTAACTTCCTGTACCCCAGCTTTTAAATTTGCGTGGCGCGCCAGTACGAACAAATAATCGGACAAACGGTTAAGGTATATAAGGAGTTCTGGCCGTACCTCAATCTGTGCCTTGAGCCTTACTACCGCGCGCTCGGCTCGGCGCGCCACGGTGCGGGCGTGGTGCAGGGTGGCGCCCAAGGCGCTGCCACCCGGAAGTATGAAGTTCTTAAGCTCGGGCAACTCTTGCTGCAATTCGTCCATACGCTGTTCCAGGACAGCCGTTTCCTGCACTCCCAAGGGGTGCGCTTTTAATTCCTGCCCAGGTGAAAGGGCTAGTTCCGCCCCTAAGTTAAAGAGCTCTGCTTGTATGCGGGTGAGTTCTGCCTGGTAGACTTTGGCCCCCGGCTGGGCCAGTACCACACCCAGAACGGCGTTAAGCTCATCCACGGTACCGTAGGCCTCGAACCGCAAGTCGCTCTTTGGTAACCGTGCGCCGCCGTAGAGCGAAGACTCTCCCCCATCGCCGGTTTTGGTATAGATCTTCATATGAAGTGATGCCACTTCTCTAGAGAAGTGGCGGAAGAGTCGCCGCACCGGTCTTCAGGTAAGGCAGTGCTCGTTGCGCTCACTGATGAGCCCTATGCTAAGCGGCCACAACACGGGCTCATCGGGCGTTCGCGCACCTTCCGCTCTGGCACTTACCTTACGACAGGGCGGCAAAAAACTTTAAAACTCCAATCTAAAACTATTTCAACTCGCAAGCGCCGGAGACGCATGCCAGCTCCTTGCTCCCTTGGGTTTCGTCCTCGTACTCGTAGGCGCACACCTGGGAGAAGTCTATGGCAGGGAAGGTGGCAGCCAGTTCTTCGTACTTTTCTTTTGTTATCTCCTCATACGGCGCCAGCTGGTACACGTGCTCGTCTTTGGGCAGAAAGGAAAGCCCGCCCACCAGATTCCAGTTCTCGTACACCCAATTGCCCACCTTAAGCCACTCATCGCTACTTACAGATACGGTGACTGAAGGATTATGCTCGGTGTAGTTCTCTTTCAGCACTTTCCAGAACTCAAGTAGCTGGGTAGCAGAAAGATCGCGTCGCGTAATGGCTCCCTCAGGCGCTTCAATGGGGAAATCCAGCACATAGGTATTGGCTTCGCCGTCCACCTGACCCACCTCGGGGTGGTAGGGCACGCCCATGGCCTTCATCATGTGAAACAAGGGGTTATGATTCTCAATGCGCACGCGGCGAATATAGTAAGCGGCGTGGCGGGGGTGCATACCCGAAGCTGAATCAAACAACTGTGAACCATTGCCTGCGGGTTTCACGCTGGTAACACAGGTGGAGGGGTTGATGCCGAATTTCTTAGCATACTCACGGTTCACTTCCACGGAAAGCTCCCTAAGCTGCCTAAGAAGCGCTGGGTCACGGGATAGTGTGCTGTCCCAAAAACCAGTAATGGAAACTCCGAGCAAGGCTTCTTCATCACAATTCTTTTTCCACTCCGGGGAAAGGTATGGAAAATTAGTAAGCGAAGCCTGGTAGGTGCCAAGAATAGTGGCCAGCCTTACCTTCCGCTTCAGGCTGTCTTCAGTGTCATCAGCACGCACGACCACTTGGGATAAGTTACAGAACTGCTTGCTCTTTAAAATAATCTCGCCACAGGGGTTGGTCCCGCTAGTATGCGCATCGGGCGCGAACACCGGCCAGCGGCGCGGCGGTAGCTGGTCTTTCAAACTGCCGCGGTTGAAAATGCCCCGCTCGCCCGAGCCTGACTTTATGAGGTTCACCCACTCGTCCAAAAAGAGCTCGAGCGAAGGCCTCTCGTTATACACGGCCGAGTTGTTGGCCATGCTGCGCTCGGGGTGCTTTAAATAGAACT
>JAUYKG010000019.1 GCA_030700105.1 Candidatus Veblenbacteria bacterium | reverse complement strand
TTTATCCCGCAAACCATTTTGCCAGGCCCGAGCCAGCTCTGCTACTGGCGCATCCAGTACAATTTTTTCACCCTCCCGCACCACCAGCTTTCCTTGGCTCGTGGTAGTACCCAGGTGAATCGGCAGCGCGTCGTAGCGGGCGCAAATGCTTTTAAACTCCTCAGCCTCTTTTACCTCCAGCACGAACCCGCCGGTTTCGGAAAATAACTTTTTCCAGGCAGGCAACCCAGCGCCGACTGCAGCGAGGTCCACTTCTACACCAATTGTACCCTGGCCGCCACCACCAAAGCACATTTCCGCCAGCGTTACCCCCAAACCACCATCTGAAATATCGTGGCAGGCCGCCACCACCCCGGTGCTAATTGCATCTATCACGGTATATATCTCCCCTTCGGCCTGTTTAAAGTTAACCTGCGGTACATTTTTGCCAAGCTCATTGTGCAACTGGTAGTACACACTGCCACCAAGCTCATCTTTGCGCTCCCCCAGCAGATAAATCTCCGAATTGGCTGATTTGAACTCCATAGTTATCACCTTGCTAACGTCCTCCACTCTGCCTAGACAGGCGATGATGGCCGAAGGGTCCACAGCTCCCGCTTTAGATTCGTTGTAGAGCGAAACGTTGCCCGACACCACCGGCACCGGGCTGTCGCCAAAACCCTTCAAGTGCACGCCGCGGCAAGCGTCGCCCACACCGCGAATGCCTTCGGTGAGCTGCCACATCTGGTGCGGCTTTTCCGGATTGCCATAGTTCAAACAATCAGTAACGGCCCAGGGCATGGCGCCCACCGCCGCCACGTTGCGCATAGCTTCCACCACTGCCGTGGCCGCACCCCAGTACGGGCTCAAACGCCCAAAAAACGGGTTGCTATCCACGGCCAATGCCAGCCCTACGCGTTTCACTTCGTCCGGCACGTCCTCATCTATGAGTGGCTGCATTACCCCGGCGTCCGCCTGTCCGGGTTCGAGCACGGTAATACCTTGCACCGTCTTGTCGTACCGTTCGTACAAACACGCTCGGCTGGCCACGTTCTCATGCGCCAAGATCTTAAGCAGCACCTCACCCAACTGAGCAGGCTCGGGCAGCGGCGGTTCTGCATGTTGGGTAGCAGGCGCTTCGTAAGTGCGGTCGTACTTAATGCCCTGAGTAATGTCGCAGGCCTTGGCCGCTATTACGCGCTCACCGCGATACATTACCACGTACTCGCCGCCTACTCTCACCTTGCCAATCACGGAAGCGCGGGCGCCTTTGGACACCTGGGGCAGAGCCCAGGTCTCGTTGTAGTGCTTAAGCACCAAGGCAGTAATCTCGGGCGGGGTAACCCACATAAAACGCTCCTGGGTTTCGGCTGCCAATATAACCTGCGGTGGTAGATTCGGCATAGCCACGTGCACCGCTTCCAAGTCTATCTCGGCGCCGTAGCCGCCGGCGTCCACTAGTTCCACTGAAGCGCATAAAATACCACCGGCACCCAAATCCTTGAACCCCACCTGATTAATCAGACCGCGCTCACGTAGCGTGTTGCACAGCTGCCAGGTGGCTTCCAGTAAGTGTCGCTTTAAAAAGGCGTTCGGCTCCTGCACCGCACCCTTGTTCTTGTCTTTGGATGCGGCGTCCAGCTCGAACGAGGCAAAGCTGGCGCCACCAAAGCCGGAGTTGTCGGTGGGTTTGCCTACCAAGATGAGGTCATACCCTTTTTCCCCGGCGCCTTGCGGCGCCTTAGAATGAATAATACCGGATTCACGCACCAGTCCTAACGACACCACGTTCACCAAACAGTTCTCGTTAAAAGAGGCGCTAAAGTAGGCGTCGCCTGCAATGTTCGGCACGCCGATGGGGTTACCGTAGCCGCCAATGCCGCCCACCACGCCGCCCACGATCCACTTGGAGCGCGGCACGTTCACGTCCCCAAAACGCAAGGGGTCGGCCACGGCGA
The DNA here is from genome assembly GCA_030700105.1 of Candidatus Veblenbacteria bacterium. GTDB lineage: Bacteria > Patescibacteriota > Patescibacteriia > Veblenbacterales > UBA10138 > JAUYKG01. The sequence goes on along the minus strand of JAUYKG010000019.1, from coordinate 14,015 downwards.
TAACCTTGGCTCCCATGCAGGCCACGTCGCGCACAATACCGCCAATGCCTGTAGCTGCGCCTTCATAGGGCACTATCTGCGAGGGGTGGTTGTGGCTCTCGTGCGCAAACACTATACCGTAGCGTTCTTTGCCCACGCGTGCCAGTTCCACTATCCCCGCATCCTCTTCCGGCCCCAGCATGACGTTGGGTGCGGAGGTGGGCAAGGTCGCGAGGTGCCGCCGTGAAGATTTATACGAACAGTGCTCCGAGCCTTCAATGCTCCAGGCTGTGGCCTCGGCTATAGTTAGAGGCCGGCCCAGAATGTCGCGCTCGATCTGGCGCGCCTCTTCCACTGTTAGCCCAAGCTTGTGCTGCCGCAACAGGTCTTGCGCCTCAGCGTCGGACAAACTCACAAAGGATAGCGTCTCCAGAGCCATAAGAACTGGTTAGCGGCGGATAATGGTGGCTTCGCGCCCAGGGCCAGTGGATATGAGGTCTATGGGCACACCCACCTCGCGCTCAATAAAGGTAAGGTAACGGCGCAAGGGTAGCGGCAGTGCCGCTCTGGTGCGAGCGTGGGCGTAACCTCCTGACCAACCGGGGAAAACGCGGTACACCGGCTGGCACTTTTCGTACACCATGAGGTCGGCCGGCAAATCGCGTACGAGCTTGCCCTTATAACGGTAAGCCACACACACCTTAATGGCCTTAAATCCATTCAACGTATCCACTTTGGTGAGCGCCAGGCCGGTAAACCCGTTCACGCGCGCGGCAAACCTAAGCTGTACCAGGTCCAGCCAGCCAATACGCCGCGCCCGGCCGGTAGTAGTACCGTACTCCTGCCCGATCTCGCGTATGCGTGCACCTAATGCGTCTGTGAGCTCGGTAGGCAGGTACCCACCACCCACGCGCGATACGTACGCTTTTACCACCCCCACCACCCGCTCTATCTGCTGCGGCGGCACACCGGCGCCGGTACAGGCGCCACCCACCGTAGTGTTGGAAGAGGTAGTATAAGGGTACAGACCGTGGTCAATGTCCAGCATCGTGCCTTGCGCACCTTCAAAAATAATCCGCTTGCCCTGTTCATAAGCGCACGCCAGAGCGAGCGATACATCTGCCACGTACGGCTTAAGACGGCGTCCCTTTTTCAGGTAGCCTTGAAAAATTACTTCCTTAGGGCGCAGGCGGCCGCGAAAATTGTAGAGTATACGCAGCTTGCGCAACTGCACGTCGTACAGAAGATCGAACTTGCGGCGAAAGAGTTCACGGTTCAACAGGTCCACCACGCGCACGCCCACGCGCGCCATCTTGTCCGCGTAGGTGGGCCAAATGCCCCGCTTAGTGGAGAGAGCGGCCAGATTTTTTTTCTTGAACGCGCCCTCGCTCACATCGTCCATACTTATGTGAAAAGGGAATATGATGTGTGCGCGCTCGCTTATCATAAGCCGCGGCACTACACCGAGCTTTTTTAGCTGCGCCAATTCCTCGAACAGCACGCGCGGATCCAGCACCACGCCGTTACCTATCACTGTGATGCAGCGCTTGTGCAGCACGCCCGAAGGCAGCAGGTGCAGCTTCAGCACCTGACCGCGGTACACAATGGTGTGCCCGGCGTTGTTGCCGCCCTGAAAACGCACCACGTAATCGGCCTGACTACCATAGTAATCCGTTACCTTGCCCTTACCTTCGTCGCCCCACTGGGCGCCCAGGATAACCATGGTTTGCCAGCGGGCGGTGCTCATAGTTTTGGAGTTACCTCGCACTGGCGCTCGGCCGCCTGCACGGTATTCTGCAACAGCTTGGCCACGGTAATGGGCCCCACGCCTCCCGGGGTGGGAGTTACCAGGCCGGCGCGCTCGGCTACGGTATCATACTCAATATCGCCGTACATTTTGCCTTCGTAAAAAGAAACGCCCGCGTCCACCACCGCTGCGCCCGGCTTTATCATGTCACCAGTAACCAGATTGTGCTTGCCTACTCCGGTAATAACCACGTCGGCGGTGCTGGTGTAGTGTGCCAGGTCGATGGTGGCGCGGCCGCAAGTGGTAAGAGTTACGGGATAGTGGCTCAGTAAGCCCACGAGCGGCCGGCCAATAAGGTCGCCGCGTCCGACCACACACACCTCTTTACCTTGCAGAGGAACTTTATAGTAAGAGAGTACCTCGAGTATGGCGCCGGGCGTGGGTGGCACGAACACGCTCTCGTTCATAAGCACTCTGCCCAGCGCCGGATGCGAGAGGCAATCCACGTCTATCTCAAGCGCGATGTTGTTCACTATCTCGCGCGTAAATGGCCAGAGCGCTTCCGGCACCGGCAACTGGATAATAAGCCCGGAAAGCTTGTGCTCCTGCTGGATCTTTTTTATCTCACCAATAAGTTCCTGGCGGCCAATGGTGGCGGGGAACTCAAACTTCAAAAACCCCATACCCAAAGCCTCGGCCGCTTCGCCCTTTTTGCGCACGTAGGTAAGCGAAGGCTTATCCTCACCCACCACTACCACGGCCAACAGCGGCATGAACCGCCGCTGTTTCATAGCCTCCACCCGCACCCTAAGCGAAGCAAGGATGCTATCCGCAATTTCCCTTCCTTGAACAACAACGGCCATGTATGTGCGGTAAGTAAAAAAATCGGCCAGGGCCCCAGCTTAAAACCCCGTTGCTTACACCTCTATAATAGCACGGGGTAGGGTGCCTGAACTACTGCCTTCGGAGCAGCTACCTTTGACACTAGGCTCCCCCGCCCCTATACTGTGAGCGCCCAAGATTACTATAGGGCTTTAACTAAAAACGACAAAATCCATTATGCAAAACGGTTACTATTTTTTCTCGGTTTTTGTGGGAACTATCATTGCCATCCGAATTTTGCTTTCCTCAAAACGTGTACATAGCCCCACTATCTATGGCATCCACTTACACCACTATATGTACGGCGCCGTACTCATCATCCTGTCGCTCACCACTTCAAACCTAACGCTGTACGCCATCGGCTTAGGGCTTTTGGTTGATGAACTCCCTCAAGTAGTAACTGGGGCTTGGCGATGGGAAGATTACTACTCGGCAAAATACGGCTTAGGCATGGTAGCTCTTATTGTGGTAATATACCTGCTCCGCGACCACCTTGTACCCATATCCTAACGCTGGCACATTTAAATCGAGCGACGAAATATAAAACTGAGACCTGACCTATGTGCCTAAAAGCCCCAAACACGAATTACGTAATTAATTACGTACCTTATTACGTAACACGAAATGAAGCCTCGCATTATTTTTATCCACGGCAACCAATCCACTAGCTGGGCGTTTGCCTGGACGCCGTGGCTTAAGCAGGAGCTGGAAACGCGTGGCTACCGTACGGACTTTCAAACCTTCCCCGATTCCATTATTGCCCGTGCCCAGTACTGGCTGCCTTTTCTTAAAGACAACATTCAGGCCGGCGAGGGCGATGTTTTAGTAGGCTGGTCCTCTGGCGCCGTGGCAGCCATGCGCTACGCGGAAAAGAACAAAGTTCTCGGCTCGGTGCTAGTTTCGCCAAGTTACACCAACCTTAACGACGAATTGGAAAAGCAAAGCGGGTACTTTGACACGCCCTGGGACTGGGAAAGCATAAAGGCCAACCAGAAACACATCGCGCTCGTGCACAGTGAAAACGATCCTTTTATCCCCACGGCAGAATTCCAGTTCATTGCCCAAGCGCTCCAGCCCACGGTAATAAACATTCCGCAAGGTGGGCACTTTATGGAACAAAACTATTTCCCGGAAGTTTTAGAATACCTCACGCAAACGTACCCTTAGGCTGCCGCAGGCGAACACAAAATATAAAAACTCCGCACAGTTCACATCAGTAAGACGCAAAACCGAACGGAGTTATTGGGCGAATATCTTTTTTGTGAATAGGTAGCTCGGGACGGTGAACACTATGGTAAGCGGCAACTGCGCCACCAAGTACTGCCAGTACGCCAATTCCACCAATAGCCACAACGAGAACGTATTGGCAATAAGGATTCCAACGGCCAAGCTGAAATACAGCACGAGCTGGCGGCCCAGCGGCTTGGTATTTTTGTTTTGGAACGTCCAGAACTTCTGCAGGATGAAATTTGCCCCGTAGTTCACCAGAGATGCCACTACTGCTGAGGCTACGTACCAGACGTGGCAGAGCTCGGTGAGCAAGTAGAGAACAGCGTAGTACAGCAGTACCCCTACTCCCCCGCTTACCAAGAACCGGCCAACTTGTAATATCCGCTTCTTATATTTAATGTACAAATTTCCTCCTCTATTTGTTTGCTAACACTCTAGATGAGGACTGAATAAAAAGCAAGTTGGATTGGTAAACTCTTACTGTTCCGAGCTTTTATTTTTTATCTAAACTAGGGTACACTGGTCTGGAGTTTACTACTCCGCTCTGCCGCATGTTCAAGAATGCTAAGACGAAAATCTTCCTCACCAGCGGCCTGCTCCTGTTCCTGGAGCTGGCGCTCATTCGCTACCTGCCGGCACACATTTCCTACCTCGGCTACTACTCCAACTTCATCCTGTTGGCGAGCTTTGTCGGCATGGGCTTGGGGTTTCTCCTGGCGCGGACGCACTACGACCTAGCTCGCGCCTTTCCCTGGCTCTTGCTAGCTACCGCCGGCGGAGCTTCGGTATTCGCCATTTCCATTTCCCCCGATTCCTTGGGGGAAATACATTTCACGAGTAACTTCCGGGGTATTGTCATCCCGGAATTCCTGTTGGTGCCGCTTATTTTCCTGCTCGTAACCGCCACCTTCGCTGCTTTGTCGCAGCGCCTGGGATGGCTCTTTACCGAACTGCCGCCGCTTACCGCTTACCGCTGGGACATTCTGGGCAGCCTTACCGGCATTGCACTCTTCACTCTGGCCGCTTACGTGGGGCTGGGGCCGGTGTGGTGGTTTGGCCTGGTGGTGGCCACCTTCCTAGCGCTCACATACGCGCCCCGGGGCACCTGGCGCGGCAGCGCAGCGGCGTGCGGCCTGCTACTCATTATTGTAGCGCTGGCGGGCTGGAACACGCGCTGGTCGCCGTACCAAAAACTCCACCTGAAAACGATACTGGGCACGAATGACTTATTGCTATACGCCAACAACATCGGCCACCAGCGCTTGGAACCCACCGAAGAGCTGCCAGCCATTTACCGCTCACCGTATGAGCTTTTCCAAACCACCACACCGTACGAACACGCGCTCGTGATTGGCTCTGGCACAGGTAACGACGTGGCTATGGCCTTGGCACAAGGAGTGCGGCAGGTAACGGCCGTGGAGATAGATCCTGAGATACTGGAACTCGGGCGCCAATTCCACCCCGACCGGCCATACAACGACGCGCGCGTTACGACCGAAGTAGACGACGCGCGCTCTTTCTTAAGCCGAACACAGGACACTTACGACCTCATTATCTTCGCCTTGCCCGACTCGGTGCTCCTCGCTTCCGGCCACGGTAACATCCGGTTGGAAAGTTTCCTGTTCACACGCGAATCTTTTGCGGCTGCTCAGGAGCACCTAGCGCCCCAAGGGCTCATGGTGCTCTACAACTACTACCGCCAGCCCTGGCTGATTGAAAAATTAGCTGGCATGCTTCAGGAAACATTTGGCCAAAAACCGTATGTAATAAACACGGGGACGAAATACCATTTAGCCGTACTAATGATTGGTAATAAGCTGGATGACCTTACATCTGATGCACCAGCCTCCATCTCATTTAATTCAGCGCCGCCAGTACCGGCCACAGACAACTGGCCCTTTCTGTATTTAAAAAAACCGTCCCTGCCCTGGACGTACCTTATCATGCTCGGCATTATCGGCCTGGTTATTTACCTGGCTGTGGCGGCAGTGAGCGGACGGCGAATCACCAAACGATTGGAGCCAACCTATTTCTTCTTAGGCGTGGCGTTCCTACTCTTGGAAACCACGGCCTTGGTGCGCTTCTCCTTGCTTTTCGGCACCACCTGGCTTGTGAACGCCTTGGTATTTTTTGCCATTCTGGCGCTCGTCTTGCTCGCCATCACGCTCGCGGGTCGCCTATCGCATCGCTCGCTGCCATTTTTGTACGCGGGCTTGGGGGCGATACTACTGGCGCAGTACCTGGTGCCGCTCCCACAGCTGCTGGCCCTACCCGATGTAACGAAATACCTAGCCGTGAGCCTGCTCACGCTTCTACCGGTATTCTTCGCCAACATCATATTCTCACTCACCTTCAAATCATCCCAAGAGAACGACTTTAACTTCGCCTCCAACATACTAGGTGCCGGCGTGGGTGGCATACTAGAGTACGCTGCGCTAGTTACCGGCTATCGCCACCTCATTCTAGTGATACTACTGTGCTACGCCGTGGCTTTCTTCTTCGCACAACGACGCCTGAAAGTTACCACTGCCAACACTGCCGACAATACGGCGATGTGATATTATTACCCATATGGGATCAGCCGTAAAAAAGGTAATCATTCCGGTGGCGGGCTACGGCACCAGATTCCTGCCCGCCACCAAGGCGCAGCCCAAAGAAATGCTGCCAGTGGTGGACAAGCCGATTTTGCAGTACATCGTAGAAGAAGCGGTGGCGAGCGGCATTGAGGACGTTATTATAGTAACCAACTTGCAAAAGCGCGCAGCCGAGGACCACTTTGACCGCATGCCGGAGCTGGAGGCCTGGCTGGAAAAGCAAGGGAAAACGGAAGCGCTCAAAGAAGTGCGCAAAATAACGGACCTGGCTAAATTTGTGTACATCCGGCAAAAGGGCCCCTACGGCAACGGCTCGCCGGTGCTAGAGGCCAAACACGTCATAGGCAACGAACCCTTCGCCGTTATTTGGGGGGACGACCTGGTAGTGGGCCAGCCGCCGCGCCTGAAGCAGCTCATAGACGTATACGAAAAATACGGCCACCCGGTTTTAACTGCCTACCGCGTGGACGATGAGGGCACCAAGCGCTACGGTATGCTAGATGCTACCTTAGTGGAAGGAAACGTATACGAGGTGCAGGGTATCGTGGAAAAACCAGGGCCCGCTGACGCGCCGTCCCGGCTCGCTTCTCTGGGTGGGTACGTGCTCACGCCCGACATTTTCAAAGCACTGGAACAAACCCCGCTCGGCAAAGACAACGAGCTCTGGCTGGTGGACGCGCTGGCGCGTTTACGGCACACTAAACCTATCTACGCCTGCGAGGTACAGGGGACTTACTACGACGTTGGCTCCAAGCTCGGCTGGCTCACTGCCAACGTAGCGCTCGGGCTCCAACACCCGGAACTAGGTGCCCCTTTCCGCCGCTCGCTCCAAGCACTCCTATGACCACACGCTCTCCGCTCAAACTTCTCACGCTGGCTGCCCTGCTCACCGCTCTGGTGCTCACGGGCTTTGGCTGTAAGGGGGGAAACAAAAAAGCCCAAGAGGCAGCCCAACCAGTTGCCTTGAACTGGTGGTTGGTGGACAACAGCCAGGCCAATGTGCAAGAACTGCTCACAGACTACGGCCAGTTACGGCCGAATGTTTCCGTGCGCGTACGGGTGGTGCGCGTCGAAGAACTGGAACAACTGCTTACTCAAGCCCTGGCCGATAACAATGCGCCGGATATCGTCTCGCTGCCGAACACTTGGCTCCGCGGCTGGCAGCATCGTTTGGCGCCGCTGCCGCCAGCGCTCACCTTGCCGTACCTGGAAATGGCGGGGGTTATTAAAAAGGAGCCGCGTTGGGTGCTAAAGTCAGTACCTTCGCTAGACCTAAGAACCATAAAAGGACGATTTGTGGATGTGGTGGTGGAAGACGCCTACTTGGATGAGCAAATTTACGGGTTACCCTTGAGCTTAGACAGTCTAGTGGTGTTCTACAACATCGATCTTTTAACCGCGGCCCAGTTCCCGCAACCACCTACCACCTGGGACGAATTCAAAGAGACTTCCATGGGCATTACACGCCTGGATAAGCAAGGGCACTTACTGCAAAACGGTGCCGCGCTCGGCACGGCCGATAATATTTCCTACGCCTTTGATATTGTCTCTGCCCTCATGCTCCAGAACAATACGCCCATGGTGAACTCCTCTGATTCACGCGTCGCCTTCCACGAACCAGTGGAAGTAGCGGGACAAAGTTATTCGCCAGGTGTGGACGCCTTGCGGTTCTACACTGATTTCGCCCAGCCTACCAAGGAAACTTATAGCTGGTCAGTGGAGGAGCCGACCGCGCGTGAGGCCTTCGCAGCCGGGCGCCTGGGTTTCCTCATGGGGTACTGGCGCGACCTTAATACGCTCAAGGTCATGGCGCCACGCGTGCGTATTGGCGTAAGTAACTTCCCCCAGATAGAAGGTAGTCTGCAACCAGCCTACTATGCCGACTACTACCTAGAAACCGTTATGAAGCAAAGCCAGCACCAAGCGGAAGCGTGGGACCTCATCCAGTTCATCACCACGCCCCAAGAGGTTGAAAAGTATCTCCGCGCTGCCCAGCGCCCCACTGCCCAGCGCCAATTCATTTCCCAACAACTGGAGGATATCGATCTGGGGGTACCGGCTGCCCAAGTACTCTCGGCCAAAAGCTGGTACCACGGCTACAACCTCCCTGCTACCAAAACCTCATTCTTGAACATGATTAAGCAAGTACTCAGCGGTACGAGCTTTGAAGAAGCGTTAGACTTCGCTGCCCGACAAATTAACCCTACCCTAAACAAACCTACCCTCTAACCAACGTAGTATGCGTCGTTATCTCATAGCTTTCGCGGCCGTTGCCCTGCTCCTCTGGGCTGTACCTGCCTTGGCCCAAGGCTTTGACCTGAAAAACGGCATTGTGGGTAACCTGCCTTACGAGTGCCGCGTCAACGGCGACTGCAGTTTTTGCGACTTTATGGACCTGTTCATAGTGCTCCAAAAAGTCATTCTCTCGCTCTTTGGCGGTCTCGCCATAATTATGCTCATTTGGGCCGGACAAGGCATTATCACCGCCGCCGGTAACAGCCAAAAAGTGGCCGAGGCAAGAAAGCTCATCTTTTCCACTCTTCTTGGCGTGGTTATAATTCTCGCGGGTTACTTCCTTATCACTATATTGGTTATGGTTTTGGCCGCGCCTACAGCCCAACAAACACCAACCTCGGGCATTCTCACGTGGGATAAGTGGAAACAAGCTTTCTGCTCACAGTCGAACGAGAGTGGTTTTTGTAAGGAACGAGGCGACGGCACACCGTGTACAGTGAACAGTAAGGCCGGAACCTGCCAAAACAATACCTGTATTGAAAATCCTCCCTCTACCCCATAATATCAACCCTCTCCTGCGTATGCATACCCACTCGCTGCTCCTCCGTTCGCTCCTCGCCTTTGCGTTGCTCGTACTCCCCGTGGTGGTGCTGGCCCAAGCCACCAACACCGAGTTGCAAAATCCTTTGGGCGAGGGTGTGGGGCCCTGGGAGCTCTTCGCGCGCCTGGCCGGCGGCTTAAGCTTTGTTACCGGCACCTTGGCGCTCGCGTTCACTGTGATCGGTGGTTATGTCATCCTTACCGCGGCTGGCAACAGCGAGCGATTCAGCACAGGTAAAAAAATGGTTACCTACTCTATTATCGGCATGCTCCTGGCTACGGCCAGCTACACTATTCTTAGCACCGCCATCAACGTACTCACTGGTGCAGCCGTGGGTAAGGGCGTGCTCACTGAGTTCAAATCCGCCACCACCCTAATTGATCCCCTCGGCCTTATGACCTTACCAGATGGCGCTGGTCCGGCTTTTATTTTCTATGGCCAGCGGATTTTAGGGTTCGTGGTGAACCTCTTGGGCGTGGCGGTGGTCATTATGTACGTCTACGGCGGGCTCACCTGGATGCTCTCTGCTGGCAACGAGGAACGTATCGCAACCGCCAAGCGCACCTTGCTCTATGCCACCTTGGGAGCTGCCGTAGTACTAAGCTCATACATACTCATTAAGTTTATCTACGTTCCTTTTGCCAGTCTGCTCCAAGCGGGGTAGGCATACAGGCACTCCCCTAGAGATTTAGCATTGACTTTCTTACCTTCCCCTGGTATAGTGAATCCAGACACATCCACCCTTCCTTCTTGTTCCGCAAAGCGGGTGGTAACTGGAAAGGGGGTGACAATAATGAAGAAAGCTTGGAAGTACATTACGGGAGCAATGCTGTACGGATTGCCGGCAGCTGCTTTGGCACAGGTGGGTGACCTCTCCAACTTGGGGCTAAACGAGTTCTCTGCGAATACCAACCTCGGTACCAACATCGAGCTCATTTCGAGCATTGCCCGCATTATCAACATCTTGCTCGGCTTCTTGGGTGTTATCGCCGTTATCTTAGTGCTCTTGGGCGGCTTCAAATGGATGACCGCAGCTGGTAACGAAGACAAGATCAGTGAAGCTAAGAAACTCATGGGTGCCGGCGTAGTTGGTTTAGTTATTATTCTGGCCGCGTACGCTATCGCCGCCTTCGTCATCAACCAGTTAGTTGAAGCCACTGGTTACAACGGCTAAACTCCTTATGATTCTCCCGAACCGTACGTTGCGGTTCACATTCATTTCTGTACTGTACCTAGCGGTCAGTGTGGCCCTCTCCGGAGGGCTCACACTGACCGCTAGTGCGCAAACCCCTCCAACGCCAGCCATCCCGCCCGACTATGGTCTCACCCAAACTGCCCAACAGGCAGGCTTGCCTACTGGAGATGTGAGCCCGGTTGAACTTGCCGCCACCGCCATTAACATGGTGTTGGGTTTTATTGGCGTGATTTTGGTGATACTAGTGATCTACGCCGGCTTTATGTGGATGACCGCGGCGGGTGAGGAAGAAAAAATCCGCAAGGCCAAATCGCTTTTGGGCAATGCCGTGGTCGGCCTAGCTATTGTGCTGGCAGCCTACGCCATTGCCTACTTCACCGTGAAATCAATTGCCCAAAGCACTGGGATGACCTGGCAGGACACAGGCAGCACTGACTGTGGGCCTATCATTTCTTGTGGGCCGGGCGCTCCACCACCTATTTGTCGAAATGGAGTATGGGACTGTGGTGTTGGAGACTAAACAAATAAACGCAGACAATAATTTTATCTCCAAATATCCGCCCCACGGGGCGGATATTTTTGCGTTTAAAACCGCTGGCCGGACAAACGAACTATTGTCCGAAAAAATTCTACAATGTCCTTACCTTTAAGTTTTGATTTTCCTTTCGTCCTATCCTTAAATATCACCGGCACTTCCGTCACGTGCGCACCCGAGCGCTCTAAGAGGTACAATATTTCCTCTTGCCAAGCATAACCATCACTCCTCACCTCCTGCCAGGACACGCGCGCCAAGGCCTCGGCTCGGTAAAGCCTAAAGCCTGAGGTTACGTCCCGCGTTTTTATCCCTAAGATAAGCCTAGAAATCGTGGCTGCCCCCCAGCTCATAAGGTGGCGCCACCGGCTCCAGCCGACAATACTCCCGCCCGGCACCCGCCGCGAACCCACTACTACGTCCGCTCCACTCGCGAGCGCCTGCCACAAACGCGACAAGTCCTCGGGCAAGTGCGACAGGTCCGCATCCATCTCACCCACTACGGTGGCGCCCCCTGCCAGCGCATAGGCAAAACCCTCGCGGTAGGCACTGCCCAGCCCCAGCTTGCCCGAGCGATGCAGCACGTACATCCGGCTGCTGTATTTCTGCACCAGCTCATCAGCCAGTTGCCCCGTGCCGTCCGGTGAGGCATCGTCCACTACTAACACAGTCAACGGTAAATCCAATTTAAATAATCCCCCCGTCAACTCCAACAGGTTTGCGCGCTCGTTGTATGTGGGCACAATTACCCAAAGCTTATACATAATTAAGTGCCACTCCACCAAGGGATGGTGGCGAAAAGATAGAGATTAAAAATCGCGCTCAAGGCGATCAAAACCCGATCGCGCATTATCAATTTTGAATCTGAAAAACAAGTCAACAGCAATAAATAATAAAGCGGCAAAACATCGGTTAAATAGCGCGGGCCGAACTCCCAGGCATTCAGAGCATAATACGACAGTATGAGCAACGTCATACCCGCGGCTACGAACATTGTCAATCTCATTGTTCTGTCTCCGCCGCGCAACCGCCAGAGGTAGAGGAAGATAGGCGACAAGAAGAAAAATCCCATGGCAATATTGGCCGTCACATAAGGCGGCTGCAAGCGATACGTGCCTGGCTCAAATACCGGCCGGGGTGGTACGAAAAAATAAAAAAAGACATTGGTAGGAATATTTTTCAAAGAAAACAGCCCGTCTTTAGCGCGCACCTCCGCCAAGGGCGCAGACACCTGGGCCGAGCGGTAGCCAGTGTCCCAGAGGCTGCCCGTGCGGGCATAGTTTAAGCTCAGCAGCAATACTCCCACTACAGCCACTGGTACAATCGCCCACATTACCCAATGTATTTTCTGCTGCCGGCTGCGCCCGGCTGAAAGCAAGATATCAACTAATGGGAGCAGCAAAACAAGGCCGGCGGTAAACCGAGTGGCCAAGGCAGCCGCGGCAGCCAAACCTACCAACCAGGGACGGTTACGAGAACGCCATTCCACCAACATCAGCAATACTGCCACTACTGCCACAGCTGAACTTACCTGCCAGGCCTGGGCGCGAAAAGCTACACCTAGGTAAATGGAGGCGAAGGTGAAGCCTAAGGCCAACCACAAACTATCACTCCGAGAAAAGCTAAACTGGCGCGCCAAACGCCAAGCCAAGCACACCGCCGCCATCGTAAGCGCCATACTAAGGTACACCTGAAGCGGTGCTAATCCGAACGCGGCCACCAAGGGCAGGAGTAAAAATGCCGGCAACGGCCCGGGTGCCCAAAAGTACCACCCCCCGACCACGCTTGAATCATGTAGTGCAGGCGGCAAAGTATGGTAAAACACGCTGCCGTGTAAAAAGCCGTCAGCTTGGTACACAAAATTCTGAAAGTTAGCCGTGAGCTGGTTAAAAGAAAAAGCGGTAACAATGAACACCACCAAGAACGCTACAGCCAACCAAGTTGATGGTTGCTGGAGTTCTTTGCCCCAGTCCGATTGCCAAAAACGTTCGGTGATCATAAAGAGGTTAAGCCACTAGCCCGGCCTGCGTATGGCGTAAAATACCGCACCAAGTAGACTAAGGCCAACGTAGTAATAATAAAACCAAGGTGAGCCGGCGCAAAGAAACGGCCCACCAGCCAACTCGAGCCCAGCCCCAAGCCCCAAGCCCCTATCACGTAAGCTAGATGCGGCGGCAGGCGGCGCTGATGATAGAGCAACCAGAGTAGCAACGGCAACGCCACTATAAGCTGTAGCCACGCAAAAGGGAACTCTGCCTGGCGCGAAGGTATGGCACCGAGACGGAATAATAATTCAGCTAACCCGACCCCCCAAATAGGATAGGTAATGGTAGTTGTACCTATAATATAACCCACGGTATCCTGCCACAAGGCTGCCGCGTTCCACCATAGGAACGGTAGAAGTGCCAGCAGAGCGACACCCGCGAACAACCCAACCTGCCGCCACCACCACACCCCACCACGTTCACCCCAACGGAGGTGGCACACCTGCCAGAGGTAGAAAGCTGCAAACGGCAATACGAACCACACGGTTTGTTTGGTGGTGGCTGCCAAAGCCAGCACCGTGGCGCCGATAACGAACCGCTCGTGGTGCCATAGCACAAGAGCGGCCACCACCAACATAAGAGGTAGTGCGTCATTCTGACCAGCCAATAGATTATAAGCAAACCAAGGGCTGGCAATAAGGCACGGCGCGAGCAGTACCGCGACCTCCGGCTTCCATTTGAGCTCGCGCCAAACCAACCACACGAGCGCCAGAGTAGCCAGCATAAGCGTGAAGCGCTGATCAAAAAACCCTAGCCCCCACTGTGCCAATTCGTACACCGGATATGATAACCACACGAGCGTGGGCAGGTATACAAAGTACTCTAGGGCCGGATTCGCTGACGCCAGTCTTTTAGGGTAAGGATACTTTTCCAACTCGGTACCATAATAATCCTCCACATACGGATTGCGGCCTTCGGCCAGATACTGTAGGGCGACCTCGGTTTGAATGGTGCTGTCGGTGGCCAAGGTCAACG
>JAUYKG010000011.1 GCA_030700105.1 Candidatus Veblenbacteria bacterium | reverse complement strand
CGCGGACGAGATTGCTCGCCTCTGGGTTCCGGGAGGACACTCCGCAAAAAATACGGAGGGCAGACCAGGAGTTGGTCGCCTGGCGCCAGTCAACCCAATTAATTAAGTAACGCCTCATACTATGTATAAAGCGTTCACGGGAGCACTGGCGTTGGCACTAGTGCTTCTGGTGCTGCACTGGTTTCTCCCCGAGCTCGCCCAAGAGTTAGTTGACGTAGCGCTCAAGATCTTACGGCTCATATCTGCCGTACTTGACGCACTCACCGCCAACATGCGAGCTCAATAAAAAGTTTAGGGCTACTGTAACTACAGTAGCCCTTCTCTTTTGTCGGCAGAGCTCTGGGCACTGGACGACCTCCCTACGGGAGGCAGGCGTTAGAACCTCAATACTGGCAGGTAAAACGCATTTTTGCCTACTTAAAGCTGACTTTTTAGTCTACCCCACACCCAAATCCACTATAGTCTTCTCACAATCCCTTTGTTAGAATCAACTTCTACCATATCACCATCTTTGAGAACCTCTGTAGCAACCCTTGTTCCAATAATGCACGGTTTGTGCAACTCACGAGAAATAATAGCTGCGTGACATAAAACCCCGCCTTCATCAGTTACTATGGCCGCAGCGCGCTTCATTGCAGAAACATAATCCGGCCGTGTCATAGAGGTAACCAGTATATCCCCTGTTTTTACCTTATTTATTTCATTAGGGTTCATTATTACCCTGACAACTCCTCGGGTCTTACCAGCAAAAGCAATTGTACCTCGAATCGAAGCTACCTTACTTGGCAGATCAATCGGAAAGTCTTTGGTCTTATAGAAAACTTTTTCTTGCCCACCAGAATATAGATAAACGTATTTATTACTCTTGCGTTTGGCGATTGCCATTGTAATTGGAGCGGGGGCAGTATTGCGACTCAACAACAAACTAATTTCGCTCTGAAGCAAGAGAGTCAACTGATTAAGAGTTATACTGTACCGTTGTGAAACACTGCTTAGCAATTTCCTTAGATTGAATATTACTAAGGAACGAAAGTGGCTACGATAATCCTTAAAAAAAATAAAATCATGTGCATACCTAATAAATTCTCGACTGTCTTTTGTCAACGATTTGTTCTTTAATAAAAGTTCATACCTGTGCTTATTTTTCCGCAATTCCTTACTCAATTTACCAACACGAACCTTTGCTTGAGTCGTACTAACACCTAATATCCTTTTTTTAAAATACTCAATAGTGTAAGGTGCAACACCTACGCTATAGCAAGGTATATAAGAATATTTTGAATGGTGTTTTATTAAAGCATTATTCTTATTCCCTTTTATAGCCGCTATTTTCATCAAATCCAATTCCTCTTGAACAATATGATTTGCTTTGTCTGCCGTCTGAATGACTGCATAAGTTTCTTCCATGGGCAGATCGGAGTATTTTAATATCTGCTCTAATCTTTGTTCAACCACCTTATCTATAAGAAAACCAATCCAAATAGCGGCTATCCTTTTATTCAGCAATTTGGTCGATTTGTTTAACAGCACTAATAATTGCCGTCTGTTAAGTTGGGAAAAATTATATCGCCCAAGACTCAAAAAGAAAGATTCAAGTTCCCTACATTGCTTAAGTATTTTTTTATTTGAATGTTTTAAAAATGTTTGATTTTTTAATCTATTCTTCAACACGTACTCATCAAACACCACCCGCTCTTTTTTTAAAAAGTAACCATCAGCACTATTTTCCCGAAATATATATAACTGATGTTTAAAACTAACGCCGAGCAATTCTTTAAGGCCTCCATCACAGGACCGGGAATAAAATTGTGCCTGAAACAAATCGAGTGGCCGATTAAAATCCTTATACCAATCTTTCCAATCTATTCGCATAAGCTTCTCGCGTATGAAGGTTATACTATTAAGCGCAAAAGCAAGCCCGGAAGGTCTACTAATTCTATAAGTTGTGGATTAAGTAAATTTACTATATCAAAAAACCACTCCTTAATAAAGAAAACGGCTTATAAAGTCATGGCTCGGGGCACTGGACGACCTCCCTACGGGAGGCAGGCGTTAGAACCTCAATACTAGGCGGAAAGACAAACTTTATAGTCCAAAAGTACCCGTTTTATAACATGACTACCTCGCTAACTACTATACCTTAGATGATAGCTTATATCTGACCGACTGACACATTATCGGTTTTAACTTTCTTGCCTTCAAATAGCGGGGAAAACAAGAACCGCAAAAAAATGTATAATACCTTATATGGCCCAATTGTCTGAAAGAAAAATAAACTATAAGCATAAAATAAAAGATTATCGTGGCTTCGACCCGGTCGTTAACCGCTCCATCCAAAAACAAAAAACCGCACTCAAGGGTAAGGTTATTATTCATATAAATTCTACACCCGAAGGTGGCGGCGTGGCCGAGCTTTTGGTAAGCCAAGTGGCACTGGAGCAATCTTTGGGCTTAAACAGCCACTGGTTTTACGTCGAAGCGTCGTCTGAATTTTTCCGAGTCACGAAAAAAATCCATAACCTGCTTCAGGGTATGCGCGGCCAGCTGACTCGTCTGGAACAGAAAATCTACTTGGACACGAACCGAAAATTCGCCGAATTACTGGCACGGGTTGCGGGCCACTTAAAACCAGACATTATAGTCATCCATGACCCACAGCCCTTACCAATAATAGACAGTTTTTCTGAAAAATCCAAACTGATCCTACGGCTCCATATCGATTTATCCGAACCAAATCAGTGGATGATAAATTTCCTTAAGCCTTACCTAGTTAATTACGGGCGGGTCATTGTCAGCGGCCAAGACTTCGTTTCCGTTCTACCCAAGTATATCCGCAGACGCACCACGGTAATTTTGCCTGCAATCGATCCTTTGTCCGAAAAGAATCTGCCTATGGGGCGGCAGCGCGCCGAACAAATTATGAAAAAATTAGGGCTCCACCCTAGTCGACCATGTGTGTCGCAGGTTTCGAGATTTGATCCGTGGAAAGATCCATCGGGTGCGCTTGATGTTTACTTATTAGCAAAAAAGGAGCTGCCGGATCTGCAGCTTGTGCTGGCTGGGATCATCCACGCTAAAGACGATCCGCAAGCATGGTCCGTCCTTGAAAAAGTAAGAAGGCGCGTCCAGGGACATCCAGGCATTTTCCTGTTCTGGGACCAAGGACAGATACGGCCGTATTCCATTGATACCTTTATTAGTGCTGTATTTACGGCCAGCTCAGTCATCATACAAAGAAGCATCAAAGAGGGTTTTGGGCTTACGATCACTGAAGCGATGTGGAAAGCCAAGCCTATAATCGGCAACAACGCCCATGGCGTCCGTCTACAGATTCAGGACGGCAAAAACGGTATCATCGCTGCAAACCGATCGAAAGCGGCTCAAGCTTTAATCAAGCTGGTAAAAAATACAAAACTCAACCGCCGGATAGGTCGGGCCGCGCAGGCTTCAGTCAGGAAAAATTTCCTACTGCCGCGCTTCATTCTGGACAACCTCAGGGTCTACAAAAAACTTACCTGACACATGAGATGTTTTAATCTCTTTTCACTGCTAACCACATAAGTCTTCCAAAATGCATGGTTTGAAAATCTTGGCTCTGGGGGGAGGATTCCTTTTTGCTCCGACAAAAAGCCTGGGCGCTACACTCAGAGCCTGCGCCAGCTCGGCTCTTTCTCGCGCCCTTCGAATCCTCCTTCACTCAACAACAATGAAAAAGTTCACCAACCATTTTGGCTGATGAACTTTTTCATGGCTCTGGGGGGAGGATTCGAACCTCCAACATCTGCATTAACAGTGCAGCGTTCTACCGTTGAACTACCCCAGAGCCCTGACCCCATAAACGAAAACCGACCCTTTTGAGGGGCCGGCATGGTATGGAAGAGGTAAAAGTAAACTACGCCGGTCCCTTAGGGGTTCCGGTTATTATTAGCGTAAACTGTGAAGTAGTAAGTCATAAGGTAATAAGTATGCTAACACGAACAAAACAGAGTGTCAACGTTACAGAAAACACTCATAACCTTAGGGTGGGCTATGAGTGTCATAATAAATTTCAGTGTAAAACCGATAATCATCGGCTTCTATCTGGTGAGTAAATTCAAGGTCGTCAGGCCCAGGCTCAACCCCAGTGGTCACTATAACCATAAGGTCAAAGCTCTCATCGCTCCAATCTATACAACTGAAGCCAAACCGACTAAGCGCGGTGACCTCGTAACCGAACACTTCATATTGCCCCCTTAAGGACTCCCTAATGCTGTAGCCTGAAGCGACGACCAAGACCTTCTTTTGTGTTCCCAATTTTTTCTCCTTGCTTTTTGCGCATCTTAACTCCCCTACCAAGCACTGTCAAATACAAATAAGCATTCGTCTGGTTCGCGCGAACCAGACGAATGCTTTCTCCTCACGCTCTGAAATTTACTTGACCTTGTAATTCACCGTTACCTCCACCACAATTTCCTGCTCGCCAGCTGGTACGGTGGGCGTACTACCCCCACCCGCGCCGCCAATACCCATAGCCCGCTCACCATAGTACGGTGCGCCTGGTGCTTGAACAACATTCTCCCACCAGCCGATCACCTTCCCCAGGCGTACGTCGGCCGCCTCGGCCAATGAACCGGCCTTGCCTTTGGCGTCCAGTATCGCCTCTACCCTGGCCTGCTGCTTTAGCTCTTCGATATTGGACACGGAAAAGTTCACGCCGACAATCTGATTCGCCCCAGCTTTAGTGGCCTCGCCAATCACTTTAGCCAGCTTCTCCTTGGAATTATTAAGATCCTTAACCTTTACTATTACTTGCTGATTGGCTGAGTAGCCGCCTGACGTTTGTACGCCGTCACGGTAATCGTACTGTGGGCTCAGAGAAAAATTCTGCGTGGTAATGTCCTCGGCTGGCACATCGGCTGCCTTGATGGCGGCCACGATCTTATCCATTTTCTCGCTCAGCTGCCTCATAGCCAGCTCCGCCGAGTGGGCCCGGTCCACCTGCACGCCAATGGTAACCTCGGCCGTGTCCGGCTGATAGGACACCTTGCCCTGCCCCACTACGTTCACCTGCCACTGGGGCTGGCTCACGATACGGTCGCGCAGAATGGAGACCGTAACAACGCCCGCCAATAAAACTATGCCCACGAGCACCAGCACCGTTTTGGGCTGGCGCCAGACGGATGCCCCTTGGGTAGACGCACCAAAATCATTCATATAATTCCCTTTCCTTTGGTCGCCCCCAGACGGGTGGCGCACCAAAGCATTAGTAATAGATTCTTTCTTCCTTCCCTCTGCTCACATACTACGAGCGGAGGTGGCTGGGGGTAACAGATGCCCACGCAGCACAGCGTAAACATACTAGCGCTAAGCGTCAACGAGCGGCCAATGCAGATGCGGGTACCGGTGCTTGGCGCCGCCAAACAAGGTACTTCACCACTTCCAACAAAGCAACCGAGAGCATGGGGAGCGCAAGCACAAGCAACCAATCGAGCGCCTGCAAGGGAACAGTGTGGAAGAACCGCTGTCCCCAGGGTAGGTACACCACGAGCAGCTGTAGGAGAACGCCAAAGGTAACAGCCAGGGTGAGCTTGTGGTTGTTCCACGTTAAGCGGTGGAACAGCGGATGGTGCAGGTGCTTAAGACTGAACACGGTAGCTAAGGATGACAAGGCCATAACTGTGAACACCATAGTGCGCACGTGGGCGATATCACGCTGCAGCCAAAGCAAAACTAGAAACAAGGCGAGTGTGCCCAACCCTTTGGTTAAACTAACCAGTGCCACTAAACCGCGGCGGGATGAATCAAGTATTGGTTCATTGCGTGGAATAGGCGCCTGTCGCATAACCGCCGCGTTGGGCGGATCGCTGGCCAACGCAATGGCGGGGAACGTATCGGAGACAAAATTTATCCAGAGGATCTGCGTGGCCAAAATGGGCAGGGCCAACGGCTCGCCAGCCATAAGCGAAACAATAAAAGCGCCACTCATTAGGATGACCTCGGAAAAACTATCGGATACAAGGTAGAGCACTACCTTGCGAATGTTCTGAAAAATTGTCCTGCCTTCTTCCACCGCCGCTACAATGGAAGTGAAGTTGTCGTCCAGCAGCACCATATCCGAAGCCTCTTTCGCCACGTCACTGCCGGAGCCTAAGGCCACTCCGATATCGGCCGCCTTGAGAGCCGGCGCGTCGTTCACGCCGTCCCCGGTCATGGCCACCACCTCGCCCCGCGCTTGCCAAGCGCTAATGATTCTCAACTTGTCCGACGGCACGGCTCGCGCGTACACTGCCACCTTGAGCACCCGCTCGCGTAGGCTGGCGTCGTCAATATTTTGGAGTTCACTGCCGTCAATAACGTTATCACCCTCACTAGGCAAACCAACCTCGCGCGCGATAGCCTGAGCCGTAAGTTTGTGGTCCCCCGTGATCATCACCACGCGTAAGCCGGCTCGACGAGCCAGCGCCACGGTGGACGCCACCTCGGGCCGCAATGGATCTTGTAAAGCTACAAAGCCAAGGTACGTGTACCGCGCGCCCTCCACGCTGGAACCAAGCTCAGCCAATTGAGCTTGGGGAATCAATTCAGCCTCAGCCAGCAGGAGCAGCCGCAAGCCTTGGCGCGAGAGCGCTTCGGTGGCGTGCCCAATGCGCTTACGCTCCACCTCGGTAAGGCGCTGACGACGGGTGCCTCGTCTAAAGTGCGAGCAGTGCGCCAACACGCGCTCGGGCGCACCTTTAAGGTACGCCAAACGTCGCTTGCCAGCCTGGTGTAGAGTTAACATATACTTCCGCTCGGAACTAAAAGGCACCTCAGCTAGCAAAGGGAAATCCCGGCGTAAACCTTCCACGTCCAAACCGGCCTCCTGTCCGGCCAACACCAGCGCCCGTTCAGTCGGGTTGCCCACCACCACTGGTTGCTGCAGGCTGTCTTTAGGATTTTCAAGATAAGCGTGCGAGGACAACACCCCCACCCGCAGTAGGCGCAGTGTAGCAGAGTCATCTTCCAACTTAGGCATACCCACCCGCGCCTCACCTTCCGGCGTTACCAGGCGCACCACGCGCATCTCGCCTGCGGTGAGTGTGCCGGTCTTATCCACACATATAACCGTGGCAGAGCCCAGCGTTTCGGCCGCCACCAGCCGCCGCACCAGAGCGTTACGCTTGAGCGTGCGGCGCATACCCAACGCCAGAACCGCGGTAACTACCACGGCCAAGCCTTCGGGTACAGCCGACACAGCAATGGCCACGGCCAAGGTAAAGATATCCTTAAATGTATAGTGGAGCGTCAAACCTAGTCCAAGTACAAACGCGGACAATACCACGACCATAATACCCATAGCGCGGCCAAAGCGGGCCAGCTTGGCAGTGAGTGGCGTATCCACCTCGGCTATGTTGATGAGCGAACTCGCCAACCGACCAAGCTCGGTGACAGTGCCAGTAGCCACCACCACACCATGGGCGTCACCGCGCGTTACCAACGAACCCAGGTACAACATGTTCTGGCGCTCGGCTAAAACCGTACCAGCGGACAGAACACACACGCGTTTCTCCACCGCTTGCGATTCGCCGGTAAGGAGCGCCTCGTTCACCTCCAGTTCGAACGACTGGAGCAATCGAATGTCAGCTGGCACTCGATGGCCAGCTGAAAGATGCGCGACATCCCCGGGCACTAGTTCCTCCACCGGCACATTGTGCTCGCGACCGTCCCGCACCACCCGAGCCGAACGCTGTATCACGTGCTGCAATTCCACCAAGGCTGCCTCCGCTCGGCGCTCTTGCAAGTAGCCCACAATGGCGTTCACGAGTACCGCCGCCAGAATAACCGCCGCGTCCACCACCTCACCCACCGAAGCCGAAAGCGCGACAGCCACCAACAGCACAAATATAAGCACACTCTTGAACTGACGCAAAAATACCACCAGCGCGGAGGGGCGCTTGGGTTGGGGTAGGGCGTTGGGCCCGAAGTGCAAGCGACGGTGCGCTGCCTGGGCACTCGTGAGCCCTTGACGTGAAACCTTTAACTGCTTAAGCACCACTACCACCGAGAGGTGGTGCCACGGTTTAGTGCCACCTAAAGATCTTGCGTTCATATTACTCAAACAGTCGGCTGACCGCGCTGACCGCGACCAGGAGGATGATAAGGAAGGCGCTCCGGTGGCTGGTGCTTCACCGCCTCGGCCCGTCTGGTTTTGAACGAGGACGGCGTGCGATAACGCACCACCCGCTTATTGCTCTTGGAGGCGTAGTTACGCATACTGAAATTGTACCACACCCCCGGCTCTGCCACGCGCCGCTCGCTGGTCACAAAACCGGATTGAGCGAGCTGACTCAAATGTTTATGTGTTGACTTCACCGACAGACGAAGGGACAAGGCGGCTCCAAACAAAGAAAGCTCTCACTGTCGAGCTTAATACTCTATGATTTGTAATCGCCGCCGATTAGCCAGCGCTCGAAAAACATGGAGCTGTACAGGTTTGGGCATAGATAATAAAAGTCATCTATCGCTCTACATTATAGAGAAAACTACTATGGTCTATTTCGCGCGAAATGTTTTCTAGTACCCTTAATGTGCTCAGAATCTTTGGTGGGCCCACTGGGGATCGAACCCAGGACGCCCGGCTTAAAAGGCCGGCGCTCTACCACTGAGCTATGGGCCCGAAGGTTGCGGCTTGATTTTAAACGATATTGGTTATTTTTTCAAGCTCGCCGCGGGGGGAAGGTCCAACAGCTTAAATAAGAGCTCGCGGGTTACCTCCACATCCGCTAACGCCCGGTGTGCCTGAGGTTGTGGAATACCAAAGTGCCGGGCTAGGTACGTCAGGCTGTAGCTCGCCACCGCCACCTTTTGCTTGGCGAGCTCTATGGTATCGAGCATCGGATTGGCCAAGGCCGGCAAACCGAGCTGCTTGAGGTGGTGGTTCACAAAAGAAAGATCGAACTTAATATTATGTGCTACCAGGGTGGCACCGGCACTGAAGAGCACGAAGGCAGGCAGTACTTCTACGAACGATTTACCTTCGCGCGCCACGAGCTCATTGGTAATACCGTGCACCGCCACAGCTTCAGGCTCTATGGAACGCCCGGGGTTCACGATTGAGGAGAACGTATCCACCACCTGACGCTCACGCACACGCTGAGCCGCCAGCTCCACCACGGCATGGCCCTCCTCTGGCCTTATACCGGTGGTTTCCACGTCAAATATCACATACTCAGCACCGACCACTGACATAGCAGCCAGTGTAGGCAATTTCGCCGCCTTTGTCGAGGTTAATGGGACCAAACGTGTGAACAAACTGTGTACGCCCCAGACTTGATTCACTGGCCCGCAGCGAGTAAAATAACGCTACTATGCCTCCGGTACCTAAATCATTACTCAATCACCTGCCGCCGCAAAATCTGGAAGCCGAAGTCTCCACCTTAGGAGCACTGCTGATTGATAAAGACGCCATTATCAAGGTAGCAGATTTTTTGGAACCGCAGGATTTCTACAAGGACGCCCATGCAATGATCTACGAGGCCATGCGCGATCTCTACAACACGCGCGCGCCCATAGACATACTCTCGCTCTCCAGTCGCCTGCAGGAAAAGGGCCAATTGGAAACCGTGGGCGGGCACACCTATCTCTCTGAACTTTCGAGTAACGTACCAACCTCGAGTCACGTTGCCTCTTACGCTAAGATAATCCAGCGCAAGAGCATCTTGCGCAAGCTGTTGCGCGCGGCGTCCGACATTACCGCGCTTGGGTACCAAGAGAGCGAAGAGGTGGACGAGCTGCTGGACGAAGCCGAGCGCAAGCTGTACGCCGTTTCACAGCGGTACTATCAGCAGAACTTCATTCCCATTAAATCCGTTTTGAACGAGGCTTTTGACCGTATAGACGAACTACACCGCGAATCCGGTAAACTAAGGGGTTTAACCACGGGTTTCGGAGCCTTGGATAACCTGTTGGCTGGTTTGCAAAAATCCGACCTTATTATCCTGGCGGCGCGCCCTAGTGTTGGTAAGACCACGCTGGCGCTCGACATCGCCCGGCACGTGGCCACGCGCCAAAAGGCTCCCGTAGGTATCTTCTCGCTAGAAATGTCTAAGGAACAACTAGTGGATAGGCTTTTGTGCGCCGAAGCTGGCGTAGATATGTGGCGCATGCGTACCGGACGCCTCTCCGATAAAGAGGACGATTTTCCCCGCATTGGCCACGCCATGGGTGTGCTCTCCGAGGCCCCTATCTTCATTGACGATTCCGCCACCTGCAACATCATGGAAATCCGCACCAAGGCCAGGCGCTTGCAAACCGAACATGGCCTAAGTTTGGTGCTGGTGGATTACCTCCAGCTCATGGAAGGCCGCTCCAACGAAAACCGCGTACAGGAAGTATCCGAAATTACCCGCGGACTCAAAGCGCTGGCACGCGAACTTAACGTGCCAGTACTGGCACTGTCGCAACTCTCCCGCGCGGTGGAGGCGAGCCGTCCAGCCATTCCTAAACTCTCCCATTTGAGAGAATCTGGCTCCATCGAGCAAGACGCTGATGTAGTGCTGTTTATCTACCGCAAAGCCGCGGACAAGGGCTATGATCCCAAAGACCTCACAGAGGAAGAAAAACACTTGGCCGAGGTACATATCTCCAAACACCGCAACGGCCCCACTGGTCTTATTACCCTATACTTCGACGCTGACCATGTAACCTTTAAAAATCTGGAACGAGCCGGCGTAACCCCGCCGCCAGCGGAATAACCATTAACCATACACAGCCATGTCCATGTTCTCAAAACTCAAGGAGATTAAAGACCTGCGCAGCCAGGCGAAAACTCTACAGAACGCGCTCAAGGACGAGCACGTGGAAACCACCGCCGCCTGGGGTAAGTTAAAGGTGAAAATGAACGGCAACCAGGAGGTGGAGGCGGTGGAGATCGAGCGCGAGCTCATGACACCAGAGAAAAAGACCGACCTAGAAAAAGCCATTGCAGAAGCCGTGAATGATGCCAACCACAAGGTGCAAAAAATAATGGCTGAAAAGGTGAGAAAGCAGGGCGGCTTCAACCTGCCGGGGATGACAAAGTAGCAGAGATGAACAGGGTAATTATTGCGCACGGCTGGGAAGGTTACCCGAAAGAAGGTTGGTTCCCTTGGCTTAAGCGCGAGCTTGAGGCCAAAGGCTTTGCCGTAGAAGTACCACAACTACCGGATACTACCAACCCCCGCATTGAACCCTGGGTGAAGGCCCTAGCCACCGCGACCGGCACACCCGACCGCGCCACATATTTTGTGGGCCACTCCATGGGTTGCCAAACTATTGCCCGCTACCTCACCTCGCTCCCTGCTAATCTGGTGGTGGGCGGCGCCGTGTTCGTGGCGGGTTTCTTCCGTCGCTTAACCGGTTTGGAAGCCGAGCAAGGCGTACAAGAAACGGACCGCCACTGGCTCGGGACTCCTCTGGACCTGGTGGCGGTTCGCCAGCACCTTGCCGCCTCTGTTGCCATTTTCTCCACTAACGATCCCTTTGTGCCGCTTGATAACGTAGCAGACTTTGAGCACATACTGGGAGCAAAAATCATCATACTACCCGAACGCGGGCACTTCTCCGGCTCCAACGGTTGTACCGAACTGCCGGAAGTGCGTGACGCGATATTTGAGCTCGCTCAGGGAGTTTAAACCGGCTATACTAAGGAGCGTACGCACGTCCGCTTTTTTTGATACCTGAATCTTGCTCTCATCGCTATGTCCCCCACTCCGCGCGCGCTGGAACGCCTAATCCAGGAATTCACCAGGTTACCCGGCATTGGCCCCAAAACAGCCGAGCGGCTCGTGTACTATCTGCTTAAGCAACCCAAAGAGGTGCTCTCGGCTTTCGCGCAAAGCCTAGAGCAGGCCAAAGATGAGGTAACTACCTGCGCACAGTGCTACAGGTTCTCCGACCAAAGCCCGTGCTCGATCTGCGCCGACCCCCGGCGCGATAAAACCATACTCTGCGTGGTGGCCGAGAGCCAGAACATTCCGGTAATAGAGAAAACTTCCGCCTTCCACGGCCGGTACCACGTACTGGGCGGGCTTGTTAGCCCACTGGAAGGGGTAACCCCGGACAAGCTCAAGGTGACTGAGCTGGAAACTAGGCTAAAGGCCAACGGCATGAAAGAGGTTATTTTGGCGCTAAACCCGGATTTGGATGGTGAAACCACTTCTCTGTACTTAGCAAAGCTCATTAAACCTCTCGGCATCAAGGTAACCAGACTGGCACGGGGGCTACCTATGGGGGCAGACCTGGAATACGCCGACGAGGTAACGCTAGAGAACGCCATAACCGGCCGCCGAGAAGTGAATTGAATAAAACAAAACCCCTCTGCCTTAAGGCAGAGGGGTTTTTATGCGCTTACTTTAAGCAGCAGCTTCGGGAGTCTCTTCCGGAGTCTCTGTGGTCTCCTCGGTAGTCTCGTCTCCGGGGACCGCCGGCTGAGCCTGTGGATCATCAAACATGGTGTCTCTCCTGTTGCCTTCGTTCGTTACGAAAACGTACGAAGGTTAAGGGTTAGTAAGTTAATAAATTTAGGGAACGGCGGATACTTTGAGCTCGGTGAACGGCTGGCGGTGCCCGTACTTCTTGTGGTACCTCACCTTAGCCTTGTAGTGCACCACGGTGATCTTGCGCGCCCGCCCTTGCTTGGTTATCTCGGCTGTCACCTGACCCTTAGCTGTAGGAGTCCCCACCTCAACCTGACTGCCGTCCGCTGCGGCCACCAACAACACGTCTGGCAGGCTTATCTTGCCTTCACTAGCCAACTTTTCCACACGCAACATGCTACCCTCTTTTACCAGGTACTGCTTGCCGCCCGTTCTAATTACTGCGATATTCGACATAGGTACAAAATAAAACAAGGTTCTGCTATAACCTGTTTTAGCCTACTTAAGATACCCTACGCATAAAAATCTGTCAACCCTGAACCATAGCGGCCTTAGGGCAAACCTCTAACCTCATCACCAATCTCTACACCCTGCCTGGCTGCCCAACCAGCTGGCACTTCTATAATAGCATTCACAGCTTGAGCGGGTGAAAGGCTTACCGGCACCGGCGCGAGAGCTGTAGGCGGCGGCACATTGGCAGTTACCTCCACCACCGCACCATCCTTAAGCCAGAGAAAATCCAAACCAAAGCGCATACGGTTCATCCAAAAGCCGTACCGGTCGGCGCGCTCGAACACGAACAACATGCCTGTGTTTTCAGCTAAACTATCCCTATCGGAAAGGCCTTGCGCGCGAGCTTGGGGCGTTTCAGCTACTTCAACTGTGAGTGCGCTATCACCCACCATAAGCTCAATCGTACGCAAACCACTTGCTGGTGTATCGGCGATAATCTTAGGGGAGGGCGCATAGAGCAGACTGCACCCGGATAAGGCCAAGCCTAAGAGAAAAATTCCCAAAAATGCCTTCTTATACATTGACATAACCTGGTGCTAATGATACCATGGCACAAATAAACAAAACAAAAACAAAACGCCAAGGAGCCGAAATGCTTATATTAACAAACGATACTGAACTAATTACAGAATTTCTTAACGAGGTGGAAAATCGCATACCTTCCGTCTCTACCTACACGCTGAACGTCGAGTTTTGGACATTCTGTGCCGCACAAAATATCCCTCCCAACTATCGCGAGATAATCGCCGAATCACTTATAACGGGAAAGCAGGCAAAACTCCCACCTAATATTGTCCCAAAATATCATAACCTTTTAAATACGCCTTTCTTTTCCAGCAACATAGAGAATATAAGAATGGCGGCGGCGGAAAAAGAACGAATTGATATTTTGAGAAAATCAATCAACCAGGTTGATGCTGAGGCGGTCAAGAAAAAATTTTTAGGCAGGCTAAAAGAGCTTTTACTTGAGCTCGCATCACTAAGCCCATTCACGGTAATGAAGATTAATAATGTCCTGGACGAGTGGATAAGACTGGGTTTCAGCAAAGTTGAAATACAAACTTACGCCTGGGCAAGTATTAGCGAAGATTGGCTAGCCAACAACGACCCCGAAATAAGGGTCATGATAAAAAATATAAGAATATAACCGCAGGGCGGCTACTTATTAGTAGCCGCCGCTGTTTTTTTATACCTGTAAATCAGTACTAATAGAACGCCGAGTACGGCCATAAGGCCAACCAGGATTATAAGCGCAAAAACCTTGCCCTGCGTACCCAGAAAAAGCGAGGTAAGTCCAAAGCTCGCCGTGATGAGGTACAACACAACCACTGCCTGCCGGTGCGACAGGCCAACGTCGAGCAAACGATAATGAAGATGTTTGCGGTCGGCCTGCGCCAAGCTGTGCCGCTCCCAGAACCAGCGGCGAACAATCACCCAGGCTACGTCCAGCGCTGGTACACCCATAACTAAAAGCGCCGTAGCTATTTTAGCGCCCGAGATAATAGCCAGCACACCGAGCACAAACCCGATGTAGAGGCTCCCTCCCTCCCCCAAAAAAATCCTAGCCGGGTACCAATTCCAGGCCAAGAACCCTGCGCACGCCCCGGCCAGCATAACAGCCAGCAAGCCCACCGAAGGCTGGTAAAACGGCGTAAACTGTGTGAGTCCAAAAATTATCAAGCTGCCTATGGCCCCCACGCCTGTAGCCAGCCCATCCAAACCATCTAACAACTTGGTGGTATACATCATACCCAAGAGCCACAAGAAACCAACCAACCCGGGCACGAGTGGGAGGGCGTCGAAATGTATAGTGCCACCGAAAGGATTTGTTATACCCCGTACCACCACACCACTTCCAACGGCCAAGAATGCTGCTAGCACCGGCCAAACGAATTGCTTGAGCGGAGTAATGTGGTACCTGTCATCCAGGTACCCGCCCACCATGAGCACCAACCCGCCGAACGTAAGCCCGAGAATTGCGGCTGGGCTAATGTCTTTTACGATTATCGCCTGGCTAACCGCGTACATGAGCGCGAGAGTAAGGCTAAAGCCAACATAGATCGCTACGCCACCCAGAAGCGGCGTGGGGTAAGCGTGCAGCTTGCGCGGTCGGCTGGGTACGTCAACAATGACCCGGCGCAAAGCCCAACGCCGCACTACTATGGTGGCAGCCGCCGTTACTATGAGCCCCAAGGTAAA
>JAUYKG010000007.1 GCA_030700105.1 Candidatus Veblenbacteria bacterium | reverse complement strand
CACTCATTGTTTTAGCATATCCAGCTTTTGCCGGCGGGGTAATTTTTTAACGCGAGCTTCTGCCGCCGAAGCGGTGGAACGATTGCGAAATAGCTTGGAAAACACCAGCTTCACGGGCCTTCGTCCGCGCGTGTATTTAGCGCCAAGCTCAGAACCATTATGCTCTTTTACCCTCCGCGCCAGGCTAACGGTTATACCTGTATAGAGCGTACCATCTGCACACCTGAGGATGTAGAGATAGTACATAAGTATCTTGGGTTAAGTTAAAATTTCTTTGGCCAGCGCCGCTACGCCAATTTTTTCTTGTGCTGAATAGGGAATAATCTTATAGTCTCCAACTAAGCTTTGAATGTGCTCCAGCTGTTCCTTGAGCTGTGACCGTTTTAGTTTATCTATTTTATTGACCACAATAACAACGCTCTTTTTGGCTTTACTTAAACTGTAGAGCATTGCCAAGTCGTCCTCACTCGGGCCCACTACTGCGTCTATAATAAGTACCACCTTTTTTTGCTTATACTCAGAATCCAGCAGGTACCAGTAAATGAGGTCGCGAAGATCATTCTGCGCCACTTGTGAAACCCGGGTAAAGCCGTACCCCGGCAAGTCGGCCAGGTACAAAGAGTTGTTTACCAAATATACGTTTATCTCCCGGGTGCGCCCAGGCGTAGAGCTGGACCTGGCTAAGGCTTTTTGATTCACTAAAGAATTGATGATGCTCGACTTGCCCACGTTTGAACGGCCAATAAAAGCAACCACGGGCAAACTGCCCGCTAACACCGCATCATCGCCCACCACCCCTTTTACAAACTTCGCCGAGGTTATCTTCATATAGGCATACGAACACAGAATTCGCCCGCGCGGGCGAATTCTGTGTTGGCCAAACTACTTTGCCTTGGGCTTCTTAGGTTTTTTAACTTCCTTCTTGTGACTATGGTTACCCTTTCCCATATGCGTATACGTAGAGTTACTAATAATGTAATAAAGTTAGTATAGCAAAAAACCAAACAAACCCCTATTTAGGCAAAGTAGAACATTTCCGCCGCAGATACGTAATATAGTGAGATATGCATATTCTATAATTCGAGTGAATTGGGGAGTAGTGCACATCTCGGTCGTTGAGCTAGAAAAACAAGTGTAGCTGTGGTACAAGTACTGCGTATGCAGGTGATAATTATCGGGGGTGGGGCAGCTGGACTTATGGCCATGGCCACCATCCTCGAACTAAACCCCACTACCCAGGTCACGCTCATCGAGCGCAATGATGGCTTAGGCAAAAAAGTCATCATCTCAGGTGGTGGCCGCTGCAACGTAACCACCGGCCTGCTCGACGTAAAAACCGTACTCACCAAGTACCCACGGGGTAACAAGTTCCTCTCCTCGGCTATGCACAAATTCCCGCCCCAGGCCGTTGTAGATTGGTTCGAGGGCCACGGCGTACCGCTGAAAACAGAACCTGACCTACGCGTGTTTCCGCGCTCTGACAACGGGCATGACGTGGTAAAGGTGTTCGAAGAACTTTTTCAAGCCCACCATACCACGGTACTCCTGAAAGCCCCGGTGATCCGGGTAGAGAAACAAGGCGAGCACTTTGCCATACACCTCAAGACACAGCCTGAACCGCTGGTGGCTGACAAGCTAATACTAACCACCGGCGGCCAGGCCTACCGCCAAACCGGCTCCACGGGCGATGGTTATGCCTTTGCCCAGTCACTTGGGCATAACATCGCTGCGCTGGCACCCAGTCTGAACGCTTTCCACACGCAAGAAACCTGGCCAGCCGAAGTGGCGGGCTTGTCATTTGAGTGGGCAGAACTGAGCGCTAGAACCAAAACAAATCAGCATTTTACCGGGCCATTCCTGTTTACCCACAAGGGAGTGAGTGGCCCGGCTGTGTTTGCGCTCTCCTCGCTGGTAGCTTTTGAAACCTATAGTCCGACGACACCACTGATGGTAAACATCGACCTATTCCCTAATCAAACCGTGACAGAGCTAACCCTGCAACTCGAAACAACTATGAGCGCTAACCCTAAAAAGGACTTTGGCAACGTGCTCGCGTCGCTGGTTCCAAAATCACTAGTAACAGTACTCTGCCGCGAGCTTAAGCAGCCCGCCCATAAACACGCTAGCGAGGTGAGCAAAAAAGAGCGCACGACAGCGGTGGCCTGGCTCAAGGGGATTCCGCTCAACGTTGTGGGGCGTGGAGCTGGTGACGAATTTGTAACAGCGGGCGGCGTAAGCCTACTAGAGGTAAACCCGAGCACTATGGAATCCCGCGTGTGCCCAGGGCTATACTTTGCTGGAGAAATATTGGACGTGGACGGGTTTACCGGCGGCTTCAACCTACAAGCCTCATGGGCTGCCGGGCACCTAGCAGGCGAAAGCATTGCGGCGGCCAGCTGAAACCTACATTACACTATTCGCCTATTCCTCCCTACGGGAGACAGGCACGCGTTTACCTCCCACCGGGAGGAATTAGAGATAGGAGGAAAGGTGTTGGGGATACAGCTAAGGGGTAAAGCGGACCGGCACCAGGAGCGAATCTGCATTCTCGGGCAGTCCAGAGGGATTATCCTTCTCCAACACCAGTACGCCCGTGGGTGTAGCGGGTGGGCTAAAGGAAAGCACAACTTCAAAAGGCACGAATTCAGTCGTCATCCAGTCTCCCTGGGCCTGCGCCGGCGCAACTGCCAGCTCGGTACCGTTGGCGTCCAAGAGACGCACCGGAAAGGAGGCCTCGAAGTACCAGGTACCCCGCGCCTCGCCGCGCTCCGTTAGCGGGCTCGCGATGACCTGATTAGGCCGCGGATTTTCCACGCGTATCAGATCCTGCTTCTCCATTTCGTTGCCGATATATTCGGTAAAGCTGGCACCACCCGGCACGGCACAC
>JAUYKG010000006.1 GCA_030700105.1 Candidatus Veblenbacteria bacterium | reverse complement strand
AGTGTACCCAGCTAAACACAAGAACATACGCACTTTTGTGCACGTGGATTGCTACCGCCTGCCTGCCGGTAGGCATGGTGTGCCTGGTGTGGAGCTGGCCGCCATTGGGCTTGGTGATTACCTTGCGGACCCTAACACGGTAGTCGCGATTGAATGGGCGGAAAAGCTGCCTAAAAAAATTAAGCCTAGTCTTACATTGGCTTTTACAGTAGCCAGCAAAGCAAGTGGACGAATAATCAAATTCAAAAAACACCCTAAGTAGTAGGGTGTTGCGTGGTGGGCGGCGATGGATTTGAACCATCGACCTTCTCATTATCAGTGAGATGCTCTAACCGGGCTGAGCTAGCCGCCCCAAAGTTTTGCCCCCGTAGCGTAACAGGTTAGAGTAGTGAAATCAAGTGGTAACAAAACCCCGCTCTTTCCAAAGAAAGGGCGGGGCTAGTTACGCGTTAACAGAGTGATAGAAAAAAGCCAGAAATTATCCAATCCGCCAACTGGCGGATATCGGATCCGACCTAGCTAGCGACGCACGTGCATCGTGGTCCGCCGTGAGGCGGACTTTGGTAGCGTGCGGCGCCCTAGAGAAAACTCCCTAGAAAGGAGGTGATCCAGCCACAGCTTCCGCTACGGCTGCCTTGTTACGACTTCGTCCCTATCGCTGGGCTTGCCTTCGGACATCACAAATGCCTTCGGGCACTCCCAACTCTCTTGACGTGACGGGCGGTGTGTACAAAACCCGAGAACGTATTCAACGCACTATGGCTGACGCGCGTTTACTAGCGATTCCAACTTCATGGAGGCGAGTTGCAGCCTCCAATCCGAACTGGGGGGTGGTTTGGTGGGATTTGCTCCGTCTCGCGACTTAGCGGCCCATTGTTGCACCCCATTGTAGCACGTGTGTAGCCCAAGGCATAAGGGCCATGCTGACTTGACGTCATCCCCGCCTTCCTCCCCGTTAACCGGGGCAGTTTGTTGTGAACATGTTAACACAACATAGGGGTTGCGCTCGTTAGAGGACTTAACCCAACATCTCACGACACGAGCTGACGACAGCCATGCAGCACCTGTGCAAGCCTCCTTGCGGATTTCTCCGGTTTCCCGGAAATAGAACGCTTGTATGTCAAGCCTTGGTAAGGTTCTTCGCTTAGCGTCGAATTGAACCACATGCTCCACCGCTTGTGCGGGTTCCCGTCAATTCCTTTGAGTTTTAGCCTTGCGGCCGTACTCCCCAGGCGGGATGCTTAAGGTGTTAACTTGTTTGAACGACTCTGACAGGGTCGATACTGCCAAAGCCTAGCATCCATCGTTTACGGCGTGGACTACTGGGGTATCTAATCCCATTCGCTCCCCACGCTTTCGTCTCTCAGCGTCAGGTGTGTTCTAGCAAGCTGCCTTCGCCTTTGGTGTTCTTGCCGATATTAACGCATTTTACTACTACACCGGCAATTCCGCTTGCCTCTCCCAACCTCAATCCTGCCAGTTTCCCCGGCTTTACCACCGTTGAGCGGTGGGCTTTAACCGAGGACTTAACAAAACGCCTACAGACTCTTTACGCCCAATAAATCCGGATAACGCTCGGGGTCTCTGTATTACCGCTGCTGCTGGCACAGAGTTAGCAGCCCCTTATTCCTATAGTACCGTCAGTATTCGTCCTATAGAAAAGTAGTTTACACACCGAAGTGCTTCTTCCTACACGCGGCGTCGCTCCCTCAGACTTTCGTCCATTGGGGAAGATTCTCGACTGCAGCCTCCCGTAGGAGTCTGGGCAGTGTCGCAGTCCCAGTGAGGGGGGTCGCGCTCTCACGCCCCCTATCCGTCGTAGCCTTGGTAGGCCGTTACCCTACCAACAAGCTGATGGAACCTAGGCCCCTCCCAAAGCGCCCGAAGGCTTTCCTCCCGACGATTAACGTCGGGGTCACATCCGGTATTAGCCCCGCTTTCGCGGAGTTGTTCCGAACTTTGGGGTAGGTTACCAGGGTGTTACGCACCCGTTTGCCACTCGTGTATTGCTACACGCGTTCGACTTGCATGCCTAAGACACGCCGCCAGCGTTCATCCTGAGCCAGGATCAAACTCTCAGTAAGAATTTGAGTAGCTCTATTTGCTATTTTATAACTGGATAGCGAACCAGTTCTCCGGTTTGAACCGGAGTGTAAAAATGACTGTTCTGGCTTTTCCTATCACTTTGTTAACGTGCAACTTCCGCCAGCTGGCGGATTTTTCCTGCGCCTGGCGCAGAAAAAACAGAGATACTCGTAATCAGGTACAAGTACCACTGTTTTTTCTACTCCTATGGCCCGCCAATTGGCGGACTATATGTTAGAGAAGAATTCGGCCGGTTTTAAAAAGCTTATAAATTAAGCAAAGTTAGTGTACCCCCTCCCCCTAGGTTTGTCAAGTCCTAAGCGAATACTGGCTATCCTCTATTTTTAGGTCTCTTTGAAGCGCTTTGGCGCCAAACAGCTATCTTCTTATGGTGGCCACCAACAAGAACTTTCGGCACGCGGTACTTTTTGCCTTTCCATACCAAAACCTCGGGGCGAGTATAGTGCGGGTACTCAAGCTGGCCACTGGTTCCTGGTTCCTGGCCACTAACTGCTAAAGCCTTTTGCTCGGACTTAAGCTGCCCACCCCAATGCGACTCTTCTTGTAATGATTCAAAGCGAATAACACCGGGGATTAAACGGGCTATGGCGGAAATCATTACCGCCGCAGTAACCTCACCATCCGTCGTAACATACGGGCCAATACTTACCTCCTCGGCTTTTAAAATATCTTTCACCCGCTCATCAATCCCCTCGTAGCGGCCACAGATAAATACCAACTGATCGTACTTAGATAAACGTTGGGCATCTTTCTGTGTGAACTGTTTACCTTTAGCTGAAAGCACTATAACGCGGGACTTTTTTCCCTTCTTCACAGCACTCACAGCACGCAAGATGGGTTCCGCCAGCATTACCATACCAGCACCGCCGCCATAGGGCTTATCATCGGTCTTATGGTGCTTGTCGCGCGTCCATTGGCGCAAATCATGCGCCTGGATTTTGATAAGCTTCTTCTCCTGGGCGCGCTTTAAAATACTCGTGCCAAAATACGAGTCTAAAGAGCTTGGGAAAATGGTGATAAGGTCAAAACGCTTCACCCCCTAACAATAAAGCAAGGACTCGTATTAGTACAAGTCCTTGTGGAAATTATTACATTCTGGGAGCCTTCCATTGGTTCCCATATTCATCTAATCCGTAAATTACCACCCCCTCATAAGGTAATTTACTGATTATTTTTATGTCCTCCTCGTCCGGCTCAACGAGCGAGGGTAAGAACAAAAGAACCTTTGTAGCCTTTGTGTGAGCAAACAGTAGCGCGTACGCCTCAGCAACGGCATTGCCAAGACATTTATCTAACTTAACTGTGCAGCCTTTGGGCCTTCTAAAACTATCTTCAACCTTCTCCTGGGTGATACCAGAACCAGGAACCCAATAAACCTTTTTGATAGGGTACTGCTCGCACACCCAACCGGCTACTGCAGCTGCCACAGTAAGGCTGTCGGTTCGCTGGTCTATAACCAGGACATAAATAGTGTCCTGGTACTTTGCCCGAGCCTGAGCCGGCACCTGACAAATAATAAAAAGGATACTCAATAGTAGTGCCGTAAGAACACCCCACACCATTTTTGTTTCTATCTTCAACTTTCCTCCTTCCTATGAATGAGGATTTGTTATGATATACCAATTAGTGCGTTTAACCTCCTGGCCCAACGAATCAACCAGTATAACGATTGTTTTAGAGAATAATGAATCTCCAGTAAATTCGGCTATTTCCGTTTCCGCGGCAAGCAACAAGTGCTTACCACCACCAAACCTTTTTAAATCCCTGTCAGCCATGAAGAAGGCTTCATCGATCCAATAGGTCCAGTAGATGGCACCGTCCGGAACCACGTCCTGATCTTCAATTTCCTGAGAGGAAGTTTCTCCTGGTCGAACCACCCAGTATACCTTCCTTACTTGATATTTATCATATAGAACCCGAACTAGATGTTGCGCTGTACTGGCACTAACATTACGTTGGTCTATAACCAACACATAGCTATTCTCCCTTAAAAGCAGAATAGCCGTAAATGCGGCTAAAAACACGAGCATTACTACAATTATGATACTCGGAAACTTATTCTTTCCCATTTCGCTTTACCTCCTATTATTATTGTTGTTTTTGAATTACTTATTTTTAAAGAACTTAAACAGGAGCTTAGAACATTGGGGCTTAGGCGTCAAGGATACAAAACCACCCCGCCTAGGTGGGGTGGTTTGTGTGACTGTTTTATATTTTGAGGTCGTCCACTATTGAGGTATCGGGGGCTTCGCCGCCGCCGCTCATAGCCTCGCGCTCTTCACGGGAGCGCCGAGGGCCACGAGAACCTTCGGGTTCGTAGATCTTGAGATTTACCCGGGCGTTGTTCTTGGCACCCACCACACGCAAAAGCGTGCGCAAGCTACGGGCGGTTTGGCCCGAGCGGCCAATAACCTGGCCCATATCCTCGGGGTTCACGTGCAGAGTGATAAGAACCCCCATCTCGTCTACCGTGCGTTCGGTTTTGACGTCCTGAGAATGATCGACCAGTTCTTTCACTACGTAGTCAATGAACTCCTGGTCCTTGTGCGACTCGTCTGCCATATCGTTACGGAAGGTTAAACTGGTTAAGGTACTAGACTGGCGAGAGGTGGGAAATGCCGGAACTGTGGTGGTTTTATGTAAGCTCGACCTTTGGTGCTACTCCACGTTCCGCACCTTCCGACTAATCGACAGTACTATAAAAGGATTATAAAACCGAAGGGCCGTAAGGTCAACCTTCGGTACAAAAGCTTAGGAAATGCGTGCTTAGCTGGCGGGGGCTTCGGTAGCCGGCTCTGTTTCGGCGTTGGTAGCCGCGGGACTTTCGACGGGCTGTGGTTCGGCAACGGCTTTGGCCTCGGCCGGTTCCACCTTTGGCTTGGACGCAGTAGCCTGAGGCGCGGCGGGCTCGGCTGCTTTCTTCTTCGGCTTCCACACGCGGAGCTTGTCTGCTTTCACAATACCCTGGTCCACCAACAAATTATGCACCGTGGGTGAGGGCTGGGCACCGTGCGCTAGCCAATACTCCACGCGATCAGCCTTAAGTACCAACTGGCGCTCTTTGTTGTGCGGATTTAGGTGCCCCAAAATTTCTAGATAGTCACCGTGCGTATCCTTGGTCTTCTCGGACACAATGAGCCGGAAGTGCGCTTGCTTGGTCTTGCCCGTGCGGGCCAAACGAATCATTAACATACGAACAGTAGGGAGTAAGAGGATTGGCTAAGAGTTAAAAGCAGAGTAATGCTAGCCGAATCCATAATAAGTGTCAAGGCTTAGCTAAACTCTTACCCTTTACTCTTGCCCTTACCTTTTCCGGCCATCTCCTTGGCCTCATCAAACTTTACCGACAAGAGCTTACTTACGCCGTCCTCGCCCATGGTGACGCCGTAGAGAATGGCGGCCCGCTTCATGGTGGCGCGGTTGTGAGTAACGGTAATGAACTGCGTACTAGTCATAAGGCTGTCCAAAATGGCGGCAAAACGCTCGCTATTGGCCTCGTCCAGAGCCGCGTCCACCTCATCCAGTGCCACAAAAGGCGAGGGGTTATGAGAAATAATGGAGCAAATGAGCGCAATAGAACTAAGCGCTTTTTCTCCGCCCGAGAGGGCGGTAATGGAGGAGAGCTTTTTCCCCGGCGGAGTAGCCCGTATTTCCACACCGGCAAACAGTGAGGCGCGCACCCTTTCGGATCGTAAAAACTTCTCCTTGGCGCTTGGGGTGACACGCGGTTCCTCTGGTAGAGCGCCTTCGGCCGCCTCCTCTTCTGTCGCCTCCTCTGCCTCGGAGGTGCTGCCACGCTGCAAAATGAGCTGGGCTTTGCCGCCGCCGAAGAGCACCTTGAAGTACTGAGTGAACTTTTCGTCTATGGCCTTAAAACTAACGAGGAACTTCTTCTCTATGGTGGCATCCAAATCACGAATAACGCTATCCAAACTGGCGACCGCGGTAGTGAGATCCTCAGTTTGAGTGGATATAAAATCGTAACGGGTCTTGGTTTGCTGGTACTCAGTTAGCACCTCGGGCTCAATGCCGCCGGTAAGTTCCAACTGGTGCTTTAATTTTTGCAGCTCCAGGGCAGTTTCCCCCTCCTCTAGTATTTGCACTTCGCCCTCCTCCTTTATAGAATGCGCCAGTTCGGGTGGTACCTCCTGAGCCATCTCGCGCTCCAAATCCTCCAGCCTGGTTTCCAGCCTGGCGAGCTCAAGCTCTACCCCGTGAGATTCCTGTTCCAAGCGGCGCTGTTCCTCCGTCAGCCCCGCCAACTCGCGCTGGAGGTCGAACACCTCGACCGAACGGCTGTCACGCTCCCCCCGCACCTTCAGGAGCTCTGCTTCCGCCTGTCCAAGCTCCACTTCTGCCCCAGCCAGGTCGTTCTGCACCGTCTCCTTATTACTCACGCCGGCACCAGAGGACTGCAAACGCGCTGTCAGATCAAATAGAGCTTGTTCGGCTCGTTGGCACCCACTGGCCACAGAAGCCTGCTCACGCTCAAGCCCCTTAAGCTCGGCCTTAAGCGCCGCCACCTCCTCTATGGCCCGGTCGCGGACGGACATAAGCTTGGCAATCTCTTCCCCTCCGCTGCCGCTCATGCGCCGCAAACGTTTAAGCACCGCCAGCAAACGCTCCTCTATCTGCTGTACCGCCGCCAAGGTGGCTTTTACCTCACTAAGGTTAACAGCCACAGTAAGCTTACGCCGCACCTCGGCCTGCTCCTGGCTTAGGGTACCAAGCTCGCTCTCCAACCAATCACTACCTCCTTCGCCCTGGTAGCGTTCCAGCTCTCCGGTGAGTCGCGTTTGCTCCTCGAATCTACCGCTCAACCGGGCGCTCAAACTCTTGCTCTCGTGTTCAATTTCCGCTGTACGTTCACGGTAACGCTTCGCCTCTTCCGTCAGCTCGGCCCGACGCTGTTCCAAGAGCACCAGTTCTCCCTGGCCGCGCTTCAAATGTGCGATTTCAGCCTGAGCCTGGGCGTAGGCTTGCTGCTTGGTAAGTTCCCCTAGACGGTGCCTGAGGTCGCGCTGCTTGGTCTCAAGTTCACGTAGCTGACTGCCACCCACTACGTTGCGTTCCAACTCGGTAAGTTTGGTAGTGAGCTTGCTGGCTGTAACCTGGTGCGAACTCGCGTGCGTGCGTAACTCTTGCAATGAGGCGGCAGCGACGGAGCGCTTACGCTCCAAATCGTGGTAACGGTAACGATAGTACAATTTTTGCAGTTCACGCACTTCGCTCTCCAGCTCTTCGCGTCGCTCTAGACGTTTTACTTGCCGTGTGAGCGTTTTAAGCCTTGGTTCTATCTCGCGCAATAGCGTAGCGGCTTGTTCCAAGTTATCGTAGGTAACAAGCAGCTTAGTAATGGACTGTTCACGCTTGAGCTGGTACTGCTTAACGCCCGTAGCTTCCTCGAAAAATTCCTTGCGCTCTGAAGGTGAGGATAGCAGGATGGAATCCACCATACCCTGGCCGATAACACTGTATGTCTTCTGCCCGAAATTCGCCCGTGCCAACAAGAGCTGGATATCCTGCAGCCTGACTGGCGACTGGTTCAAGAGGTACTCGCTCTGGCCGTCGCGAAACACGCGCCGGGTAATAACGACCTCAGCGTAATCAATAGGTGCGCTGCTGTCCTCGTTGTTCAGGTGGAGTGAAACCTCGGCCATGCCTAGGCGGCTCTTAAGGTCGCTGCCGGCAAAAATAACATCTTCGGCCCGCTTGCCACGCAAGAGTTTTAAGGATTGTTCACCTAACACCCAACGAATGGCATCGGTGATATTGCTCTTGCCCGAACCGTTTGGGCCTACGATAGCGGTAAGCTGGCGGTTAAACTCGAGTGTGGTTTTGTGGGCGAATGACTTAAAGCCCTGGATTTCCAACTTCTGCAGATACATGAAAGAAAATACAAAGGTAAAAAGTGAAAAATTACTCAGCCAAGCGGCTCCTTGCGCTATTTTATCTTACTGCTTGTCCCATTGTTTAGCCTTAAGGCCTGCCTCGGCCGCCGCCACCTGCGCTTCCTGCTTGGAAGAACCAGTACCCTCGGCCACCAGCTCATCACCTATGTAGAGCCCAACCCGAAACTCCTTAGCGTGATCCGGACCGTGCTCATCCAGCACCAGATAGTGCGGGGTGGTGCCAGCCTTGTCCTGAGCCAATTCTTGGAAGCGGCTCTTGGGGTCCAAGTAAAGCTTGTTTGCCAACACCTCGGGCAGTTCAACCAGAATTTCACGGTGAATAAAGCCTGAAGCTCCAGCCATGCCCTGGTCCAAGTAAATAGCGCCGATTACCGCCTCCATGGCATTCGCTAGAATGTACTGGCGCGCCTTGGTGCCAACGTCTTTGGCCTCGCCTCGCGAAAGGTACAAAAAATCCTCCAAACCCAAACGATTAGCAATTAAAGAAAGCATAATGGCGTTCACTAGCGCTGCCCGCCAGTTAGTAAGCTCACCTTCGGGGTTGGGATACTTTTGGTACAGGTATTCGGTTACCACCACTTCCAGCACGGCGTCGCCCAAGAACTCCAGCCGCTCGTTGTGTGCCAGGGAAAAGCCAGGATTCTCGTTCAGATAGGAACGGTGGACAAGCGCCTGCCGAAGCAGGTCCTGGTCGCGGAAAGCAACCTGGAGCTTACGCTCGAGTTCGGAAAAATCCTTCATAATTGTGGCTTAATTGTTGGGGGCGTAGGCGACACGGACTCGGCCTTGCTGTTGAGCTCTTGGAAGACCTGCTTAAAATCCTCTATCGGCACTTCGCCCGCCACTTCCATTTCCTTGTACAAGCTCCCCAGCACACCGTTCACAAACTTGCTGGAAGCGTCAGCGCCAAAGGTTTTGGCGAGCTCTATGGCCTCGTTAATGGCCACCTTGGGCGGGATTTCCTTACCGAACTTAAGCTCGTACACGCCGATGCGGAGCACGTTCCTATCCACGCCCGTAATCTGGTCCAGCGGCCATTCTGGTGCCAAGCGCTGGATAATGGAATCTATTTCCGGCAAGTGCTTAACCAATCCGTTCGTTAAACGGTCGGCAAAACCATCGTCCGCCAGACCGGGCGCTAGTTCGGGCATGTTCTTGTTCACCTGCGCGGACAGCTCACCCTGCTTACCAGTAAAGTCCCACGAGAACAGGGTTTGGAGAACAACGGTACGGGCGAGGTGGCGATTGGACATAGCGAGTTTAAAGTAAGAGTAAAGGGTAAGAGTTGGCTAATACATTCTTACTCTTAAACTCTTGCTCCTACTTTTTTTCTTCCTTCTCTTCTTTCTTCTCGGCCTTTTTCTCGGCTTCGGCGGCGGCACGCGCTTTAGCGCGGCCCACGAGCCTGCTCTTTAGTTTAAGCACCTGCCGGCCGCGGTAGTAGCCACAATTGCGGCACACCTGGTGTGGCAAAACCGCCTGCTTACAGTGTGAGCAAACCGTAAAGCTGGACGGCTTAAGGGCGAAGTGTGAAGCGCGCCGGCGCTTATCGGAAGAGGTGCGTCTGTGGCCTGGTAAACCCATATAGGTACATTCTAAATCTTAATCATAAAAACCCAAAACTTGGGCTAAAAGCTTAATTGATTATAACGTTTTTGACTAAGTTGTCAAACCGTAACCTATGGGGTGATGCCAATCTATTGGAACCTCTATTACACGAAAGTAACGGAAGCTACTTGATCCCCGGCGGCTTTGAAACGCATTATGCGGACGC
Organism: Candidatus Veblenbacteria bacterium; assembly: GCA_030700105.1. Lineage (GTDB taxonomy): Bacteria > Patescibacteriota > Patescibacteriia > Veblenbacterales > UBA10138 > JAUYKG01. Next base: position 320 of record JAUYKG010000006.1, on the reverse strand, counting down.
CCTGCGTGTCGCGCCCGAGGACCGAAACAGCCTTCAAGGGCAGACGGATAACCTGGCCGTTGTTTGACATAACAATCAAATCCTCTTTCTCCCTCTTGGCGTTCACCACAAAGGCCGAGACCACCTGACCGGTCTTCTGGGTTACGTGTGCGGTACGAATACCACTGCCACCACGACCTTGCACCTTATACTCCTTTAACTTGGTTCGTTTCCCGTACCCTAAAGATGTTATGACGAGTAACTGTTCGTCTGAACTTGGTTTTCCCTCGTTTATAAGGTCCATACCTGTTACCTCGTCCCCCGCCTTAAGCCTCATACCG
>JAUYKG010000001.1 GCA_030700105.1 Candidatus Veblenbacteria bacterium | reverse complement strand
ACGGGCATAGAGGAGCGTACCGCGGATAGTGCGCCACTCAGGTGGCGCTTCCTTAGGTAGCGCATCCACCAGCACTAGGCCAAGCTTTTTAAGCTCGGCCATGAGCGGCAGGGCCAACTCACCGCGGCCTGGTTTTATAATCGGCCACACCATAACAATCCTACCGCCCAGCTTAAGCATATGAACCAACGTCTTCAGCGAATCGCGATACAGCTCTGTAAGCTCTCGCTGAATTTGCTCCAAGCGGCGGACGTCCTCGCGGCCTCGCAGGGGCGGGCCCAAGTACGGCTCGGTAACTATCGCCTCGAACGTGGTGCCGTGCAGTAGTGTGGGCAATTTACGAACATCGGAAACCATAAGCGCCGGCTGCGGCAACTGCGGCTGGCGGTTTTTTAGCCAAGCGAAATTGGCACGGGTGCGCTCAATACCCTTGGCGTCCGCATCCACGCCCACCAGGTGCCGGTAGCCCATAAGCGCCGCTTCCTGGAGCACTGTGCCCGAACCGCAAAAGGGGTCCAGCACGCCGCCGCCTTCCGGCACCTGGGCCAGGTTAAGCATAAGCCTGGCCAATTTGGGTGGCAGCATACCCACCCGGGCGTCGCGCTCGGGCCGGCCGTAATCGCGCTGGCTCCAGGCCTCAAAATCCTGCACCCACACCGTGCGCCCCACCAGCACCTGCTCTCCTCGCGGCACCAACACGAAATCGTACCCCACGGGCGGTAACAATTTGTTCTTTTTTACCACCACCGAGGAGAGTGCCGCCTCGCGCGAGGTTACAAACCGCACGTGGCCTGCTTGCTCGCGCAGAAGCTTTTTCAGTTCCAGCCCCACGGCCAACAGCCAACGGGGTGGCTTGGCTCCGTACCAGCTAAGCCCGAATTCGCGCCGCTCGCCCTCTTCCACCTTATCCGACAAAAATGAGATTAGTGATGCCCGCCCGGTGGCTGTCTCGCCCAGTACCTCCGCTACTTTCACCGTACCGGCCAACATATTTAAGAATTGTGGCGTGTATTCACCTCGCACCACAGCTATCTCCGTATTGATCGAGCTAAAAGCGAAGGGCAGAGCCAGGCGCTTGGCCACCGCTGCCAATTCCGCCACGGCCAGCTCTGGCTCGCGCCCCAGTACCACCATGTACTCCTTCATAACACAGAGTATAACACCTCTGGTTAAACAACATAACTTTTATCGGCTCCAGTGCCGTTCATTTGACTGACGGGCAACCGTGGGTTAAGGTAGGGCAAACAGTTCAGGAGGTAAAATGAAAACAAAAAATAAGTCTTTGACTAAAAAAATGGCCCTAGGCACTAAATTGGCTAACGCCATAGGCCAAACCATTTGGGTCGTTATCAAACGAAACAAAAGGGCTTATACCTTCTCCCTTAAAATCACTGCACTAGTGACTAATAATGATGGAAGAATAAGTCTTCGGACATCTTCACACGAACTTAGTGATAGCATTAGGGTGGTAGATTTGAATGGGACCATTGGCGATAAGTGGACCGCAAACCTCTATTCAAAAATTACGAGCGGTTTATTCGCCGGACATTATTGGCCCCTTAGAAAGGCTTCAGCCAAAATTAAGTTCTCATAACATCTGCTGGGCAGTCTTGTTCCAAGACTGCCTTTTTCCTTACCTCTTGCCAGGATTCAGGCGGCATGATAGGCTATTTTCGAAAGCGCTCTGGCCTGTGAGCGCTCCATTCTGCCCCAGGGCGGACCTAACGGGTTTAAGGGATTATACTCGCTAGGGCAAAGTAGGCCAAGCGTGTTTTTATTTACTTTTTACTTTGGCCCGCACACGCCGGGTTCTAACTACGCTACGCACATGAAGCACTACGAACTCATGTACATTGTCCCGCTTAAGGTGGGGCAGGAAGAGGCCACCGAGGCCCAAGAAAAAGTACGCGCCACGCTCACCGCTGAAGGTGCCAAAATCACTCAGGAGGAAAACCTGGGCAAACGCAAGCTCGCCTACCCTATTGAGAACATACGCCACGGCGTGTACGTGGTAACCGAGTTCGATATTGAACCGGGAAAAGTGGGTAAGGTGAGCGAGTGGTTCCGCTTGTCCGCCGATGTGCTGCGCGCCCAGCTGGTGACCAAAAAGCTTAAGTCGCCCGAGCAAATCGCGCGCGAACAGGCTTTCCAGGAAAAGCTCATGAAAAAGCAGCTTAAGGCCGAAGAGGCCCGCAAAGAGACCATGCGGGAAGAGGACGCTGTAGTAGCGGCTGCCAAGCAGCCTGGGGAACTGGCCGACCTCGATAAAAAACTGGAGGAAATACTTGGGCAAGAAGTAGTAAAGTAACATTTAACCAGTTAGCACTATACCTCTATGAACTACCTTAATCGCGCCAGCATTATTGGCAACGTTACCCGCGACCCGGAGACCAAAACCACGGCGCAAGGTACCAGCGTAACCACCTTTTCTGTGGCCACCAACCTACGGTGGACCACACAGGCGGGCGAGCGCAAGGAATCCACCGAGTACCACAACGTGGTAGCCTGGCGGCGCCTGGCCGAAATTTGCGCCCAGTACATCAAGCGGGGCTCCAAGGTGTACGTGGAAGGCAGGCTGCAAACCCGCTCCTGGGACGACGCCCAAGGCCAAAAGCACTGGCGTACCGAGATCGTGGCCGATAACATTATTATGCTGGATCGCCCAGCCGGCGCGCGCAGCAACAACGAGGATGCTTCCACCGCTCCCACCGGTTCCGCCGCTCCAGCCGAACCAACTGAGGCTGACACCTTAGGCGAGCAGACTGTGGAAGAAATTCCTTTTTAGGCTTACACAGACGAACTTATGTATCCATCCAACAAACGCCCCTCCCAACAACCAACCGTGGCCATTAAACCGCGTGTGTGCTACTTCTGCGTGAATGGTCTTATGGACGTGGACTACAAGGACACGCGCATTCTGCAAAAATTCCTTTCCGGCTACGTAAAAATTCTGCCCCGCCGCCGCACCGGCACCTGCCTTAAGCACCAGCGCAAGCTCCAGCTCGCCATAAAGCGCGCGCGGTTTATGGCGCTTATTCCATTTGTGCCGCGCTAAATGCCATGGCAGTCCTCCCCTCTCTGAACTCCATTCGGGCCGGGCTTACTATTCTGGTGAACTCCGAGCCCTACCTGGTGCTGGAATCGGACTTTATGCGCACGGCTCAGCGCAAGCCGGTTATGCGTACTAAGCTCCGCAACCTCCTGAACGGCAAGGTGCTGGAACAAACCTTTAAGCCTGGCGATAAAGTAGAAGAGGCTGACATGGCGCGCCTAAAAGCCAGCTTTCTCTATGCCGACGAAAGCCAAGCCCACTTTATGAACCAGGAAACGTTCGAGCAGTTCGACTTCCCCCGCGACGCGCTGGGGGGGCAGATCGGCTACCTAAAGGATGGGCTGGAGGTGAATATCATCAACTTTAACGGCAACCCCATTACCGTGGAGTTACCCAAAAAAGTAGCCTTAAAAGTGGTGGAGGCGCCACCTAGCGTACGCGGCGATACCGCCGGCAACGTGACCAAGCAGATCAAACTGGAAACTGGCGTTACCGTAAACGCTCCGCTCTTCATTAAAGAAGGCGAGGAGATAATCGTGAACACCGACACCGGCCAGTATGTAGAGCGCGCATAGCGCGCGAAACCCCTGCCTACCGCAGGCAGGCTGTACCGTCGCTGCGCAAGCAGCGTCTGGTTCACGAGTGGAGCAAGCCTAGCAAATATTCCCTAAAGAAAAACCCGCGAATTTTCCACTCGCGGGTTTTGCTTACCTAACCTCCAAATAATTCCGCTTTTTTAAACACCTTCCCATTGTACTATTCTATAGAATAGTACAATGGGAATTAGAGGTAATGGCTAACCCGACAACGCATTCAGACGTGCGGCCAAAAGCCACAAAAACAATGCTAGCAGGATAGTACCTAGCCCCACCCAAAAACCGGCGTTACGAAACTTGCGCTGAGCTGAAACGCGCATCCACCAGTAGACCTGCCCGAGAACCGCCGCGCCACCCACTCCGTAAAGTAGGTACCCAGGTGGCGATTCTAAAATATCGTCACCGAGCAACAAAATGTGGAATATTATCCCTACCTCGGCTAGATAAATAAAACGGTGTATGAACTTCCACCATTTTCTAAGCTTACGCACCGTCCACTCGCTGGAGGTAAGGGCCATGGCCAAAATAATAGTGTAGCCAAGCAAGCCGAAAATAAGGGGGTTCTCAAACGGCTGCCAGGAGTACAAAATCTCCAAAACCCTCCAATGAAAGACGTAGTGTAAAACTCCGGCCACGTGCAAGGTAATGAACACGAACCCGGCCACCCCGATATTCCGCCGCCAGCGGTAGTGCCTAGCCCAACGCGGCACCCACTTGAACAGGCCGCTTAGCAGCAACGCCAGCGAGATGAGTGTGGCGCCGGTTAATGAATTGCTCCGCACCCAAGCCCCAATGAAGTTGCCGGGCTCGTATACGTTGTACTGGTACCAGAACTCAGCCAGCCAAAGCACGGCTGAGCCGACAGAAACCACCACCAGCCG
>JAUYKG010000045.1 GCA_030700105.1 Candidatus Veblenbacteria bacterium | reverse complement strand
AGTGTGGATTTTGGATTAAGCGTTACCGCGCTCATTGCCCCGGCATTTATTGCCGGGGTGTTAACGTTCCTGGCGCCCTGCACCTTGCCGCTGGTGCCCGGGTACCTGGCTTTTATTAGTGGGGTTTCTTTGAGTGAACTGCAAAGGAGCGGTTTTAGCTCGGCCGTAAGGAAAATGGTCTTTTTGAACGGACTGTGGTACGTGTTCGGATTTAGTTTGGTCTTTATGTTGCTCGGCAGTATCTTCGGTTCGCTGGGCACGTTCCTGGGACAGTACCGCTTGCTCTTGGGTAGGCTCGGGGGCGTGGTGGTAGTGTTCTTCGGGCTCTACCTTATGGGTGTGGTAAAGCTACCGGCCCTGCTCGGGGAGTACCGTTTTCATTTGGAGCGATTCTTAAAACCTGGGCACCCTACCTCGTCGTTCCTTTTTGGCGCCACCTTCGCTTTTGGCTGGACGCCGTGCATTGGGCCCATTTTAGGTTCGGTACTGTTGCTCGCTTCGCAAACCGCCACGGCGCTCTCCGGCGCCTGGCTGCTCTTGGTGTTCTCCATTGGTTTGGCTGTGCCGTTCTTGCTTTTGGCTTGGGGCGTTGGCGCGGCCAGCCAGCACTTAACTAAGTTGGAGCCGTACTTAAAAGTGCTCTCCGTTTTAGGTGGAGCCTTGTTTGTGTTCTTGGGATTGCTCTTGCTTACCGACAGGTTTGGCCTGTGGCTGCGCTGGGCGTACCAGCTGTTTGATTTTATGAACTACAGCGCGCTCTTGAATTATTTGTAAAAAGTTAAAGCCGTCCCTAGGTTCAGGAACGGCTTGTTTGTGGATTGAATAGTTTTAGTCCCAGTCGATTTTTCCATCTCGGTGCTCTGTATAGGTAGCAACGCCCGTATAGGTTACCCATGCTACTATCACCGGAATAAACCAGCATACAAAAGCTACTAATGGGCTTACTCCTGATAGTAAAAGCGCCAAACTGAACCCAACTGGTATGTATATAAGAGGTTGGGATGTTTTGTGGTGCCGTAGGCCGAGATAGAGGTGTGTTATAGCGGTAGCAAGCACGGTTATTGCATAACAGATAAAGGCTAGTCCTCCATAGCTCAGGAAGATACGATCATCTGTTATCAAGAATTTTTGGGGCGCGAATGCCACGATCGTGCATAAGCTAGCTGTTGTGCCGATAAGTAAGCACACAACAGCAAACATAACTTTACCTTGTTTTTCCTCAAGCCTGGCTTGCTCGCGCATAATTACGAGACTGAACCACCTTGTTCTGACAAAATGTTTAATGTCCGCCAGCAAGTTAGCGGCCAGTTGTTTTAGTTTTTTCATGATTTCCTCCTTAAGCTTGTGGGAGTTTTGAGTAGTAGCGCCTGAAGGACTGGATGAGCATAATAATACCCACCAGCAATACAGGAATAATCATCACCGTTAAAGCGGTTAAAAGGTATTGGTAGTACAGTCCGGTAACCGTCCCTAATGAGGCCGCGAAGTCTTTGGTACTGAATTTATTTACTGTTGGCGTATCCTCTGCTGGTTTTGTCATAATGAATACCATTACAGAGGTTAGGAAGGTCATGGTGCAAGCAATCCAGAATCCCGGATCGCTCGGCACGGGCCAGCCATCAGGTTCTATCAAAAACCATTTTTTAGCTATTAGGAAATAACAACAAACCCTTATTGCCATGCCTATAAACAGGCAGACCCAAAAAACCTTTAACGGTTTAGCGGCTTGTGTTTTGCTGCGCAGAACTTGGTAACCAACAATAAGCCAGTCTATCCAGCCATGATTGGCAGGATCAAAGTTTTGATTTTTCACTTTATTCTCCTTAATTTGTTAAAGAAATTTATTTTAAAACTTGAGTATACCCTAAGGCGGGGAGGCGCTTTAGTCAAGCGTATTTGGGCCTACTGTGGCCAGGCGCTATAATGGAGCCATGAGAGTGCACAACCTAATCCTTGGCAGTTCTATGCTCTTCGGGATGTTTATAGTGTTTGCCCTACTCCTCATAGTTTCTCTTACGACTGGGTTTGTGTATGCAAGCGTGAACAAGAATGTGGGCAAGGTAATGACGCCCGAGCAGTGCTTTTTAGTCGGTGGCCAGGTGAGGGGCGCGGCACAAGGTGGTTCGGCCTGCGGAGAAGGGGAGGAGTACCTGGGGGAAGTAGAAGGAACGTCCGCCCGGGGTGCGTGCTGCAAGTTATAGGGAGCCAGGTTTGATGATTTTTGTTTGATGGAATTTTTCTACGCCATAGTTTTGGGGGTAGTGGAAGGGGTAACCGAGTTCCTGCCTGTTTCCTCCACCGGCCACCTCATTCTGGCCGAGCGGCTGCTGGCTCTGCCACCAAGCGAGTTTTGGAAGAGTTTTATTGTGGCTATACAACTCGGGGCCATTCTGGCCGTAGGGGCGTTGTACTGGCGCCAGCTTTTTTTAAGCCGCGCGGTTTTTACCCGTGTAGTAGTGGCGTTCTTGCCCACAGCCGTTATTGGTTTGTTTTTGTACCCATTCATTAAAGAGTACCTGCTCGGCAACACTACTGTTGTGCTGTGGGCTTTGGCTGTGGGCGGCGCGGCGATTGTTCTGTTCGAGCGCGTGTACCGCGAGCCCTGGCAGGCAGTGGAACAGGTAAGCCGAATGTCGTACCGCCAGGCGCTTATCATCGGCTTGGCGCAAGCAGTAGCGGTGGTACCAGGTGTAAGCCGCGCGGCCGCCACCATTGTAGGCGGATTGCTGGCCGGTTTAAAACGCAGGACCATCGTGGAGTTCTCGTTCCTTCTGGCAATTCCCACTATGGCGGCTGCCACTGGCTTGGACTTACTGGAAACAGGCACAGCGTTCTCTGTCAGCGAGTGGAGTGTGCTCGGTATGGGGTTCGTAGTTTCGTTCGTTTTCGCTCTCGCCGCCGTGCGTTGGCTCTTGCGCTACATTTCTCGCCACACCTTTACCGCTTTCGGCTGGTACCGCCTAGCCCTAGCAGCATTCTACGCTTTGTTTTTATTGCTCTAGTTAGGGCGTGGTTAACTATCGGTATGTACAGTAAAGAATGGGTGTATTTTTATGTCCGGCCGGACACTTTTATACACCCTTGCAGTATGCTATAGTGGGATTGCTTATGCCGCGACGTTCAAATTTTCGGCCCCGCATAGCCGATACCAAGATACTACTCTACCTATTGCTTCAGGCAGGTCAACTGGCAATTGATAGTCTAACCGCGCTCTATGACATACGCCGCTGGGGATCCAAGTATGTTTTAGGTGGTAGGGCCTATGTACGAGAACTGGATCGTTTTAAAGATAAGGAACGCCTACGCCGAGCTTACCGTAGCTTAAAACGGCACGGCTACTTAACCGAGCGCAAGACCGCAGCGCATTCGCTAGTGGCCGTGACCAACAAGGGCAAGGCTGCCATACTACGACAGCAGCTGCGCCAAGCGCCAGTTTTGCCGAAGGGGGAATACACGGTAGTGATTTTTGATATCCCCGAAACCCAGCGCCTTAGTCGGCGTCAGTTTAGATTGCTGCTCCGCCAGAGTGATTTTATAAAACTTCAGCAGAGCGTGTGGGTGAGTAATCATGATGTCAGGGGGGAGATAGCGAATTTCATTAAACAGGTAAAATTAGAGCGCTGGGTGAACGTATATTACGGTAGGGAATTTTTAATTCATCCTGCGGGATAGGGTTAGTCGTTAATGTTCGTAGGGTGTATTTTTATGTCCGGCCGGACACTTTTATACACCCACTGGTGGTGGCGTGGCTTATGTGGGGCGCTTTGTAGTACCATAAGGGCATAGGCTTTTAGCCATAAACCTTAGGCATATGTTCTTCATACCCTCTCGGCCGCTGCCGCCCATCGTGCTGCTGTTCAGCTTGTACCTGCTGTTCGGCGTTAGCTTCGCGCTGGGAATGATGGCCGCCACTTCGCTCCTGCTGTTGAGCACCGTATAGAGGGGTACTACTACACACCCATCCACCAGCCGTTTACCGAGCTGGTGGGGTATTTGTGTTTGGATTTTTATCCGACCAGACAAAAATCCAAACAAGGCGAAGGTTAAGCGGCAGACATTCACCCAGTCTGTTAGCTTTAGCTGTTGTACAAACTCAGCTACTGCGTCGTACGCCTTGGCTTGAATAAGCCATACGCTCTGCTTGGGCAACCCCGTTAGAGACATATTTCTAACGGGGGGCTTGACAAGGGGTAGATATTGAGCTAGGATAGCTCGATATCTACCCCTGAATTTTTAATTACTAAGGGTGAGGTGAGGGGTTGATAAGGCCTATTTTTAGGCAAAATTAAGAAGAAAAACTATGATGAATTTTAGCCTTATCCACAGCCAGCCTAAACCAGTCCAGGTTGAGGTAGAGCTGTCGGCCGAGCCAGTCAATGTTATAAGCAAACACGCCAAAGCTGAATCATTGGTACTACAGTGCCGTGAGCGCCTGGAGAAGGAGTTGGCGCGCGGCGGGGAAGTATCAATCATTCACTTGGTGGATAGTTTAGTGGAGTGCGCGTATTTGATGCGCGCTTCCGACATCCACTTGGATCCTGAAGGCGTGAACGTGCGCGTGCGCTTCCGCATAGACGGCGTGTTGCAGGATATGTACGCTTTACCCAAAGTAATTCACCCCGAGATCATTTCTCGCATAAAAATTCTAGCTAATTTACGCACGGACGAGCATCAGGCGGCGCAGGACGGCCGCTTTCATAGCACCTTGGAGGGTGACCAGAGCGTGGACGTGCGCGTTTCAGTGGTGCCTACCTACTATGGTGAGGACGTGGTGCTGCGGCTACTGACGGACCAGGATTCGGAATTCTCCTTGGAGTCTTTAGGTTTTAGCCAAGAGAATCAGACCAAGATCTTGGCTGCCATAGATAAGCCTTATGGCATGATATTGGCCACCGGCCCTACGGGCTCTGGCAAAACCACTACTCTGTACACGATTTTAAAAATGCTCAACACCAAGGACGTTTCCATTATTACGATCGAGGACCCGATTGAGTATTCGTTGCCGGGTATTAATCAAATTCAGGTGAACCAGCGCACAAACCTGTCATTCGCCAATGGTTTGAGAAGTATTTTGCGACAAGACCCCAATATTATTATGGTGGGGGAAATAAGAGACGGGGAAACCGCCGGGCTGGCCGTGAATACCGCCCTGACCGGTCACTTGCTGCTTTCCACGTTGCACACCAACGATGCTGCCACTACCCTGCCACGGCTGTTGGACATGAAAGTGGAGCCCTATCTCATAGCCTCCACCGTGAACGTGGCCATTGCTCAGCGCTTAGCGCGGCGAATTTGTGCGGAGTGCCGGGTGAGCAAGGAGCCGACCGCGGCCGAGCAAAAGCGTTTATCTGAAATTGTATCCCCCCAACTAGTAGAAGCTTGCAAAGCCTTTTACCGCGGTGCTGGCTGCGAGGCGTGCAACCACACCGGTTACCAAGGGCGGGTAGGCATTCACGAAGTGATGGTAGTGGATGGGGTATTGCGCGAAGCCGTGCTACAAAAAGCGACCTCTAGTGAATTGAAGAGGGTAGCCTTACAGCAGGGCATGATCAGTATGGTGGAAGATGGGTTTCAAAAGGCAGCCAAAGGCATTACCACCATTGAAGAAGTATTAAGAATGCTCTATGAATAATTTACACACGTCGCCTAGCGGCGGCCAGCCGGCCGCGAGGCAAGCAGAACCCATGATAAAGGAGGATGTGATTAAGCCCAAGCGGAGTCGTTGGGTACATATTTCCATGGCCGAGCAGATATTCTTTGCCAAGCGCCTGGCTATACTGCTTAAAGCCGGTATTCCTTTGCTGGACGCCCTGAGCATGCTGGAAAAGCAAGCCAAGGGCCGCACCATGAAAAATGTGCTGGGAGCGCTTAAGTTTTATGTGACGCACGGGCAGTCTTTGGCAGTCGGTATGAAACAATTTGGCCGGGCTTTTGGTGATCTCACCATTAATCTGGTTAGGATCGGAGAACAAAGCGGCACACTGGCGGAGAACCTCGCTTACCTGGCGGACACCCTAAAGAAAAAGCAAGCCCTGCGCCGGAAGGTGGTGGGAGCACTTGTGTATCCCATTGTTATCGTTATCGCAACTTTCGGCATTACGGGTATTTTGATGATTTATGTGTTTCCTAAAATTCTGCCGATTTTCGCCAGCCTCCGTTTCGAGCTGCCCTGGACCACGCGGCTCTTGATAGTGGTGAGCAACGTGCTGGTGCAGTACGGCGGTTGGATTCTGACCGTTACGGCGTTGGTGGTGGTGCTGGCGTGGCTGGTAGTGAGGTTGGTGAGGAGCATTCGTTACGCGGTACAACGTACCGTGTTGACCTTGCCGTTGTTGGGACACCTATCCCAGTACTACCAGGTGGCTACGTTTTGTCGAACTATGAGCGTGCTATTAAGGTGCGGTGTGGTAATTGTGGAGGCGGCCCGCATTACGGCCGAGGCCACCCCCAACTTGGTGTACCGCGCGCAAGCGCAAGCGCTGGCTGAGCACCTAACGAAGGGTGAGAAGATTTCTACTCACCTCGCTAATAGCCTGGGGCTGTGGCCGGTTGACGTGGCTCAGATGGTGAGTGTGGGCGAGGCCACCGGCAACTTGGGGGACACCTTAATGTACCTTTCGGAAACGTACGAAGCTGAGTTGGACGAGCAGACCAAGAACCTAACGACTTTAATAGAACCGGTGCTCATGGTGTGTATGGGTTTGGTCGTGGGGTTTATTGCTGTTTCCATTATTATGCCCATTTACCAGGTAACACAGTATGTTAACGCACGATAATAAAAGTTTGCCCAAGGGGTTCACCCTTGTAGAGTTATTGGTGGTGATATCGATTTTTATCATAATCGCTTCCCTTAGCTTGTATTTAGGTTTTGATATGTATCGCGGCTACGCCTGGCACGCCGAACAAACCGTACTAGTATCGGTGCTGCAGAAGGCGCGCGGGCAGGCCATGGCCAATTTGTGCCTTGGCTCGGGCTGTACGAACGGTCGGCCTCATGGGGTGGCGTTGTTGCCGGATAAGTACATAATTTTTCAAGGCGCAAGTTACGCTACGCGTGACGCTGGTTTGGACGAAGTTTTTGAGGTAAGCCCGATAGTAGGGCGCAGTCCAAGCACAGCCGAAGTGGTGTTTGGGCGCCTGGGCGGCGAAAGCGGGGGGATCACGATTACTTTAACCGACCCGGTACGTAGCGGCACGATCTCAGTTAATGCTGAGGGAAGGATAAGCTGGTAATTTATGATTACTGGACAGCCCAATTTAAGTGGTAACGGCCGAGGATTTTCCACGCTGGAGGTGGTGATTGCTATGGCAATTGTGATCATAGTGCTTTCCGCCGTGATACTGGTATCTTTCGGCAACCAAACCGCCTTGGCCGACAGCCAATCAAGCGCCGAGGCCCTGGCCCGCGCCCAGGCCGCATTGGAGTGCGCTCAAGCGCAGGCACGCAAGGATTTTAAACTCGTGGCCGTCTCGGTCTTGCAGGAAAATTGTCCGGCGCTCGCCTCCGACTCCTTTTACACAGTCACCGTTGCGGTGACGCAAACTGATTATGCGGTGAGACAAATTACTACGACCGTGGCTTGGCAGGCCGAGTACGGTCGCACTTTGAGCGTTCAGCTGTCAACATTGGTTGCGAACTTTGAAAATGCTATTGGCGGCGATACCTGCAGTTCAAACTTGGTAGGCAATTGGAGCATGCCGCTCGTGGCAAACGGTGTAACTGACTTTGCCCAGCTCGTTGGTGACAGCGCCGGCACCTACCCCCTAACCGACGTGGATGCTTACCAGGGCAAGGTGTACGTAACCGTGAACAACACGAGCGCTAATACCGCTGAGACATTTTTTGTTTTTGATGCCACTAACCCCCTCAACCCAACCCTGGTATCGAAAATTGACAACGATATCGCGCAGGCGGCTGGTCTTAAGGCGGTGCAGACCGATGGTCACTATGCGTATGTGGCTAGTGGCCGCGGTATTCCGAGTACGAGCGATCCAACTTTTGGGCAACTGCACATAATAGATGTGAGCGTGAACCCGGTCCAAGTAGTGAAAACTCTTAAAATCTCAGGCGTTACCGGCACAAGCGGGCAAGGCGTGGGCAACAGCTTGTTCTACAAAGACGGCTACGTGTACCTGGGCCTTACCAAAACAGGCAGCGGGCCAGAGTTCCACATTATTGACGTGCATAACCCCCTAAATCCCTTCCTGGTGGGAGGTTACAGCGTAGGGAATGATGTGAATGCTATTTTTGTTAAGGGCCGGTACGTATATTTGGCCACGCCCAATGACGAGGAATTCACTATTTTGGATGTTGGCAACCCCTCGAGCCCGCAGCGGGTGGGCGGCTTTAATGCGCCTGGGGGCGAGCCTGGTCTGAGTTTGGCACTAGTGGGGGATGAGGCGTACGTGGGCCGGGCGTATAGCAGTGACGGCGAGTTGTACGTTCTTAACGTGGCCAGTCCCGCCGCGGTTGCCGAACTCGGACACCAGGACATAGGCAGCGATAACCAGGCCAGCGCTAAGGGCTTGCTGGTGCGCGATAACCTGGCCTTTGTAACCACCAGTGAGTCTTTGCGGATTTGGGACGTAGCCACTGCTGGCAGCATGGCCGAGCGGGCGGTGGTGCCCCTGCCCAATAGCGGCGATACACTCGATACCACTTTGGATTGTGAGGACAACTACCTTTTCATAGCCTCGGTGCCTACCACGGGAGCAAGCGCGAAAAGGGGAACCTTATCCGTTGTTACCGCCCTACCATGACCAATCGATTACCCCAAGGCTTTACGTTAATAGAGACGGTTGTTTACCTCGGCCTGTTGGCTATTATGCTCTCCGGCGTTATTGTAACCGCCTACAACGTGTTTGAATCAAGCGATCGCAGCCAAACCAAATCCACAGTGCAGCTGGAGGGGGATTTTCTGGTGGCCAAGATAGATTGGGCGCTTTCCGGCGCCCAGGCCATTAACGCGCCTACTAATGTGGGGTCGCAGTTGTCGGTAAACCGCTGGAACGGCAGTAACGTGGAGACTGTGGTAATTGAAGCTGATCCTGTTACTGGCACCGATGTGAGTTTGGCGCGCAGCGGTAACCCGTCCTTGCCCTTGAACGGTTTTAGTACCGAGGTGAGCGGCTTAACATTTACTCACCTGGCCGGCAGCGGTACCAACCCGGAAAGCGTACGCGCGGATTTTACCGTGGGCGCGCGCACCGCCAACGGCCAGTGGTTGGCTCTACCGTTCTCTATTACTAGTTATTTGCGCAAATAATATGTCAGCTCATTTTATTCACCAACAACCCAAAGGGTTCATCGCACTAGTTTCCGCTCTCGTGGTTTCGCTCATTCTATCAACCATCGCGTTTAGCGTTAGCTCGTCGGGATATTTTGCCCGTTTAGGTTCAAGCACCGCCGAGTACAAAAGAGTGAGCCTGGGCTTGGCTGAGTCGTGTGTTAATATCGCCATGCTGAAAGCCGCCGCTACGTATGGTTACGTGCCGCCCCTGGGCGGCGAGACCGTGCCGGTGGGGAGTGAAACCTGCGTTATTAAAGGCGTGGTTTACGGCACAGAGGATCCGGTAACGCATCAAGTGCCAGCCACTATTACCACCCAGGCCAGTTTTCGCGGCGCCTACAGCAATATGGTCATCACGGCCGATGTGCGAAATCCCACCTTTGCGCTGCTGGCGCGCGCCACTATTACCGTGATGGTACACGTGCTGAACGACGACGACGGCACCAATACCGCCGGTGACTTCACTGTGAACGTAACAGGCAGCGACCCCGCACCTATAAGCTTCCCGGGTAGCGAGAGCGGCACTTACGTTTCCCTGAACGCCGGGGCCTACGTGGTGGACCTCAACACGGTAGCCGGCTACACCAAGAGCCTAAGCGCGGATTGCTCGGGTAACGTGGCGGTCAGCGAGACCAGGGTGTGCAACATCACAGTGGACGACCTCTCCAGCGCAGCTACGCTCACGCTGCAGGCCAACGTGGTGAACGACAACGGTGGCACAAAATTGCCAACTGATTTTCTGTTGCAGATAGATGGCACAGTGCAAGCCTCAGGCTTGCCACGCTCCGGTTTGGTGCCCGGGGTCCACCTGGTGGCCGGCGCAGCTATGGCAGGCTATGCTAGGTCGGTCTGGGGGTATCACTGCGCTGCCAACGGCACTATTACCTTGAACGTGGGAGAGAATAAGACCTGTATTATAACCTACGATGACATTTCGCCCTCCTCGCCCATCTGCGCCAATACGCTTCTAATGCTTGATAGGACAGGCAGTATGGACCCAAGTGGGCCTATTAATTATCTTCCCGACGAGCGGGTAGCGGCTAATTCACTCTTAAACCTTTACCTGCCCCTCTCACCGGCGCCCAAGCTCGGCATAGGAGTGTTTAATGATAAAAGTAATAACAGTTCGTATCCGGCCAGAATTGTTGGCCCAATGACCAACAGCTATAGCCCTACTTTATACAACGCTATTGCCACCTGGCTGGATATTGCCAAAGGTGCCACCAATCTAAGTTCAGCCATTAGCGTGAGCCAGACTGAATTGGTAGCCAATGGTGACCCCGACGCTGCTGGGAATGTTATAATCCTAATTTCTGACGGCATTACCAATCGCCCCGGTTGCTCTGGTTCTAGCCCCTGTGCGGAAGCTATAAATGCCGCCCTGGCTTCGGCTGAGGCGGCCAAAGCAGCCGGCACCAAGATCTATACCATCCACTTTGGCAATTCGTCCGGTTATACATTCTTGGCTTCGCTAGCCAACAATTCCGCGGTTGACCATTTCTTAAGCACTAATTCCGGCTGGCGCGCGCCCACCGCCAACACGCAGAACGCCAGTGGCAATAGC
>JAUYKG010000040.1 GCA_030700105.1 Candidatus Veblenbacteria bacterium | reverse complement strand
GCACTTCCTTACGGTAGTAATTTTTCTCGTCCACCTCCGTTTGGTGCTCGGTTGAACCCTCGATGGTGAGAACATCGTTCTCTATGGAGATGTTCACCTTGTCCGGGTCCACTCCAGCTAACGGGATTTCCACCACTACCGCGTCCTTGGTTTGGTACACATCCAAGGCCGGCACAAAATTGCTGCCGCGGGATAAACCACCAAAGTCTTCAAAGAACTTATCGAACTCCTCCAACGCTGGCAGCATTGGTGCCCAATGAACTAGTGCCATATGCTCCTCGTCTCCTCTCTGGTTTAAGGATAAATGAGTACTCCACGGGTGGCCCCTTACAAAGGACCATAACCGGGGGACCCAGCCCAGCCTAAGCTGAGCTGGCTGGCCCCGAGCGCCGAACAATGCAGGAAGCGCTTAAGCTCCGCTCTGTTCTGGCTCCTCGTCGGTAGCTGTCGTCTCGCCTTCGGCGGCCTCTCCTACCTCATCTATGGGGATGAGGGGTACGTCGCACGAGGGGCAACGCCCACGCGCTTCGTCGATATAGCCGCACTCAGGACAGATGTAGTCCATAACGACTGTTATAAGTTAAAGGTTAGCTTGTTTGTATTATACGAATTTATTAACTCCACTGAAATAGCCTGTTATTGGCCTATTTCGCCACTTTCACGCGGGCCGGTTGCAGCACACGGTCGTAGAGCGTAAAGCCGGTACGCACCTCTTCCACCACTGTACCGGGGGGTTGGCCAGCACCCTCCACTTCCTGTACTGCTTCGTGCAGTTCGGGGCTAAACTTCTCGCCCACCGTATCCATTTCCTTTACGCCGTGGTAAGCCAGTACCTCCAGCAGCCTGGTTTGAATATGCCGTATACCATCCACCCAAGGAGAACTCGCTTCCGCTGCCGGCACAGCCCGCAGCGCCTGCTTAAAGTAATCCACCAGGGGTAACAGTTCATGGAGCAATTCCTGGTTGGCATAGCGTGTAAGCTCTAAAAGCTTGGCCTCACTTTCGCGCTTCAAGTTGGCGTAGTCCGCCTTGGCCCGCTGCCAGCCTGCCAGGTACTCCTCGGCTTGGGCGCTATCATCCTTAGTTGTGGACTCGGCGCTTTCCTCGGGAGTGACTTTAGGTTGTAAAGAGTTGGGCAACATAGTGTAAACGTCCAATATTGGCATCGTAGTCCATGCGCACGGGGCCAAACAAACCTACAAAAACAGGTTGGCGGCGCAGGCGCAAATTCATGTAGATAATGGCGCAATCCGCGCCCAAGGGATTATCCGCACCCAAACGCACCTGTACCTCCGTGTCGCCTTGGCGCAACAACTGCCGCAGACCTTCGTCCAGATGATCTATCACGTAGCCAAGGGAGCGCACCATATCCACGTCGGAAAATTCCGGCTGCTGGAACAAATTGGAAAGTCCGGTGTAGTAAGTATGCTCAGGTGAAAAAGCCACTACCGCCGCCTCGTGGGCAAGTTCGGCCAAGCTACGCGCCAGTTCCTTAGCGGCCGGCTCCACCCCCTGCCGCTCGCGCTTCACCACGTCGCGCAAAAGCTTTTGCTCGTGCGCTTGGGGCTCTTGCGCCTGCACTAGGTGTTCCAGGTAAAAGCGGTAGGCTTTGGGCGTGGGCAAACGCCCAGCCGAGGTGTGTGGCTGCCTTAGGTACCCCTCCTCCTCCAGCCTTACCATATCATTGCGAATAGTGGCCGAACTTACGCCCAGGCTGTCCTCCAGAGCTTTTGAGCCCACAGGTTCAGCTTCGCGCATGTAGCTGCGCACCACTTCGCCTAAAAGTCTATGGTGCCGTTCTTGGGTAAGCATAACAAAATATTGCTT
This sequence comes from Candidatus Veblenbacteria bacterium, assembly GCA_030700105.1. GTDB lineage: Bacteria > Patescibacteriota > Patescibacteriia > Veblenbacterales > UBA10138 > JAUYKG01. The sequence continues at coordinate 7,315 of JAUYKG010000040.1, read as the reverse complement.
GATTAGCACTCTCAAGCTTAGAGTGCTAATTCTATTATATAGACCTAAAACAGGCTGTCAAGACCCCACCACTTCACCACTTCTCTAGAGAAGTGGTGCAAGAGTCGCCGCCTCGGTCTTCGGGCCAGGCAGTACTCGTCGCGCTCACTGGCTCAGGCTATGCTGAGCGACCACAAACACGCCCGAGCCGGGCGTTCGCGCGTCTTCCCTGCCTACCGGCAGGCAGGCCGCTCTGCAACTAGCCTTACGGCAGGGCGGCAAATTAAGAAGACTAGAGGATAGTAATTAATTGTCTTCGCAATTACATACCAATGTGCTAAGGTGAGGCAAATAGCAATTTAAAAACAAGACGAAAGACAAGAAATGCCACGAATACTATCCTTATTGTGCTTGCTCCCCTTCCTCCTGGGGGGTAACCTCACTGCCCAGACTAATCCCAGCCAAAACTACGGCTGGCTCCCACCGGGCGAGTCCTGGTTTGAATTCAACCACAGGGTCGCCAACACCGGCCCCAGCGCCCGATTGATTGACGACTACTTTCGCGGGGAATTCGTTTTCGGCTGGTGGAAGCCTATCTACAAATGGGAAACATGTGAGCTTGATGCCCTCATGATTCCTTACCTCATGTTCGGAGGGTTCCACGACCGGCGGATATTCCTGCCCGCATTCAGCTTTCGGGGAGAGCTCACCTTTAGGTACTTCCTGTCCCCAGGATTTGAGCTTCGGTTATCGAATCTGCATTACTCAAACCACTTGATGGACCGCCCAACCATCAATACACTGGCCAAGGCCACAGAACTATCGCGTGTAAACATAACCGTGGATGATATTAACCTTATCCGTTTAGGGGTTGCTCTTTCGCGCCAATACGGCTTATGGCAGGTTCAAACCGATGTCGGGCTGCAACCCATAAGGTTAAACTATTGGCTTATAACAGAACCTAATAGGCTCGTGCGGAACGACTCCTATGGTTCATACGAGCGGCCAATATATTTCAACATCAGCCTAAACCGCACCCTGGGACCACATCGTTTAACCCTCCGCTACCAAGGTGAATTTAGCTCAACCCTACGTAGTATTGTTGAGCTTACCTACAGCACGGTACTGAACACAGCACAACCCTGGGCTGACGGGCTGCAAGTATTCCTCTCCTATGAGGGTGGCAATATTGCTAACAACGAACTGGCAATTACGCCACACAACGGAATTTCGCGCGATTGGCTGCGCCTGGGATTCCGGATATTCAACTAAAAGCAGGGCTTTATCGCAAGCCCTCTTTTTTTATTACTCGCGCCGTAAAGCCTCTATAGGGTCCAGTTCTGCCGCGCGCCGAGCCGGGTACAAACCAAAGACCAAACCACAGGCTACTGAAAACCCAACTGCCAGTGCCACCGAATACAGCGGGACCACGAACTTCCAGGCAAACCCCAAGACTCCTGCCACCACGGAGATAAGGTAGGCCACACCCACACCTATAACTATGCCGGTAAAACCGCCGAACATGGTAACAAGTACGGCCTCCAAGAGGAACTGCCGCAGTATCTGCTTTCTGGTAGCGCCCACGGCCTTGCGCAAACCTATCTCAAACGTGCGTTCCAACACCGAGACGTACATAATGTTCATAATCCCCACTCCACCCACGATAAGCGAAATGGCCGCCAAAGCTACCAGGAGAATGGTGAACCCGCCGATAATGTTATCTAGCGTGCCCGCCACGTCGTCCATGGTCTGCACCACAAAATCCTCCTTTTCTGGGTCGTCACGATCTATATTGTGCCTATCACGCAAGAGCTCCTCGATGTTCACCACCGTAGCTGGCACTCGCGCCTTATCCTGGTACTTACTGGTGATGGCGCTCACATAATCAATACCCAAGACCTGCTTCTGCAGGGTTTGCACAGGCACGTACACCATATCGTCCAGGTTAAAGAACAGCACAGCACCGCGCGGTTCAAAAATACCTATAATGGTGAAATTCTTGTTCTTCAACTTGATCACCTGACCCACTGGGTTCTGGTCGCCATACAAGTCCTCGGCCACGCCCGCGCCCAACACAGCCACCCGGGCCAGGGAGGCGTCCTCTTCTTCGGTAAAGAACCTGCCACCCTCAGCAATGCTACCTGTATCTATATCCAGGAACGTGCCGGAAACGCCGTACAGCATTACTGTTTTTTTGTCGTAGGGCGAGGTAGCTACTACCTGCCCAATGTGCGCAGCGTACGTGGTCTCAATGTTCGGCAGGCTGCGGATGGCCTCCATGTCGCTAAGCTTGAGAGTGGTGATAACTGTGCCCAAGGCCATGGCCTCCTGACTCTCTCCACTATTAACACTGCCTGTATGCGGCACGCGCGGCTCGGTTTGTATTAGGTTGCTGCCGAACGATTCGAACTGGCCGATTAAGAACCCTTTTACGCCCTGGGCAGAGGAAATAACGATAATGACGGAGGCAATAGAGATTACGATACCCAAGCCCGTAAGCATTGTGCGCAAAATGTTGCGGCGAAAGCTCGTGAAGGCCAGGTTGATGTTCCGTACCAGGTTTACACCGTTATTCATAACGCAACGCCACTATAGGATCGAGCTTGGCGGCCCGCCGGGCCGGGTAGAAACCAAAGGCCAGGCCTATGGCCAAGCCTACGCCCACCGCCAAAAAAATGGACGGCAAGGAAACAATGAACGCCCACTCGTAGCCCAAAGCTCTCGCAACCAGGGCGATAAGGCCAGACACAGCCGCGCCGCCGGCGATACCGACAACCGAACCCACGCCCGTGATAACAAGGGTTTCCAACAAGAACTGATTCTGGATGTGGGCCTGCCGCGCGCCCACCGCCTTGCGCAAGCCAATCTCGCGATAGCGCTCGGTAACAGCCACCAACATGATGTTCATAATGCCAATGCCCCCGACGAGCAGGCTAATGGCCGCAATAGCCGCCAAAAAGTAACGGAAGGCGTCCGTAATGGTCTTAAGCAGCTCAACCGCGTCAGCGGCATTACGCACGGAAAAATCGTCCTCTTCCTCGGAATCTATGTTGTGGCGCTCGCGCAACACATCTTTCATGCCCAAAATGGTCTCCTCAATATTCTGGGCCTCATCCACCCGGCCACGCACGAGTGAGAGATGGCGCCAGCCGAGCAGTATTTTCTGGGCCGTATTCAAGGGAACGAAAACGAACTTATCCAGGTTAGAGAACCCTACGCTACCCCTGGACTCCACTACCCCTATCACCCGGAACGATTCCCGCTTCATTTTGAACGTTTTTCCCACCGGGTTGTCACCGCCCCATAGTTCGTCCACCACTCCGCTGCCGACCACGACCACCCGGGCCAGGCCAGAATCCTCTTCGGCGGTAAAGAAACGGCCGGCGGAGAGCGTTATGTTCTCAACCTCGGGGTAGCTGGCTTCCACCCCCATGAACGAACCACCCTCCAGCTCTTGGTTCTCGTACACCATTTTGACACGGCCTTGCGCGTAGCCGGAAGCAGCGACCAGGTGGATGGTACGGCTGTCGCTTAAGAACGCTTTCACATCGTCGTTCACTAGTGTTTTCACCTGAATACCGAACACGCTGGCGGGCGGACCATTTTCGTCCGAAGCGCCCGGTAGCACACCTACCAAATTGGAGCCTATACTATTGATCTGTGAGATAATGAGTGCCTGCGCGCCCGCACCTAAAGAAACTATCAGGACCACTGAACCAATGCCGATTATCAACCCGAGCATGGTTAAAAACGACCGCAACGGATTGCTACGGAGGTTCCTCACCGAGAGCTTTAGTATATTCCGTACTTCCATAAAACAGTATTGAGTAAGAGGATAGAGTGAGGACGAATAAATTAACTCTTACTCTTACCCTTCACTCTTACTTCAACTCTGCGGCCAGAGCCTGCTGCCGCTTAGCCTCGTCCACGCGCTCATCGGCAACCAGCAAACCGTCCTTAAGCCTTAAAATACGCTTGGCGTAAGCGGCAGTGGTGGTCTCGTGGGTTACCAGTACGACCGTTTTGCCTTCGCCATTGAGCTCGTTCAATATTTTCATTATTTGCGCGCCGGATTTTGAATCCAGGTTACCAGTCGGCTCATCGGCGAAGATGACCGAGGGGTTGTTCACGAGGGCCCGAGCTATGGCCACCCGCTGCTTCTCACCGCCCGAGAGCTGGTTGGAGAGGTAGTCCAGCCGGTGCGCTAAACCAACGGCCTCTATGGCCGCCTGAGCCCGACTGGTTCTCACCGCCTCGGACACATCCACGTAGAGCAAGGGGAGTTTTACGTTCTCCAACACACTCGTCTTGGGCAACAGGTTGAACTGCTGGAAAACAAAGCCGACCTTCTCGGACCTCATAGTGGCTAGTTCGTCGTCGCTCAAACGGGAAACGTCCCGGCCTTCAAAATGGTAGGTGCCGCCGGAGAGGTGGTCTAAAAAACCCAGGATATGCATGAGGGTGCTCTTACCAGAACCAGACGGTCCCATGATGGACAGGAACTCGCCTGCGCCAATACTAAAGCTAAACCCGTGTAGTACTGGGGTTACCACACCATCGTTTTCGTATTGCTTGGTGAGGTTTTCAACTTTAAAGAGTTCAGCCGCCATGGACGTTAATTCCCGTTCTGCTTGAAAGTAACCACCAGATCACCTTCCGATAAACCAGAGCTAACCTCCACCAGCCCTTCGTCCCCCTTTAGGCCCACCTCTACATCCTTGTGCACCAGGTTCGCTCCTTCCAGCACATCAACATAAGCCCGACGATCGGCGTCGTACTTAACCGCCCTAAGCGGAACCACCAGTACGCTCTCTTTTTGGGCCGAGGTTACGTCCACGTTGGCCGTCATACCGGGCTTCACGCGGTCGTCGCGCTCATCGAACAGCACCGTTACCTCGTAGTACACCACGTCCTGAATGACTGTGGAGGCAGGATCTATGAAAGAAATATGGCCGCCGAAATGATCGGCGCTGCCGAAGGCGTCCAGTGTCATATCGGCCTGCTGACCAACCTCCAGCTTGGCGATGTCCGATTCCGGCACCTGCACCTTAACCTCGTGATTGCCCTCCGCCAACAAAACCAACACCGCTTGGGCCACGGAGGTGGTCTCGCCCACCTGATTATTCACCCTGGTGATAGTGCCACTAACTGGCGCCACGATCGTACGGTCGCTCAAATCACCCCGGGCGCGGACGAGTGCGGCCTGGGCCGATTCAACCGCCGCCTCCGCCGAACTGATGTCGTACGACTGAGCCGGCGCTTCCACCTGTTCCAGCCTAAGCTTGGCCTCGGCCAAGGTACGCTCGGCCGCAGACACCTGCTGCGCCTGGGTCTTGAGGGCCGCCTCGTAGGCCGCCTTGTAGGTAGCGTAACTTGCGCTATTGGAGTTCGGCATCACCACTACCCAGGTATCACCCACGAACAAACTGCCAGTGGAAGAAAACTGCACGCTTAAGCCGTATGTACCCAAAGGCACCGCGGCGGAACGACTACCGGTTTGGTTCACGCTGGTTTCCAAACCAAAATAGGAGAACGTAGGACTGGCGGTGTCATCAATACGAATGGTATAACTCCCAGCCTCTATGCTCTGATAAGTGCCGCTGACGGAGATGGTGGCGGTAGAAAGGTTTCCAGCGCTACCTACGGCAGTGGCAGCCAAGCCAAACCATTGTGCCTGAGCGTTGGCCACGGCCTGAGCTTGTGAGGCCTTGGTAGTGGCGAGTGTACTTTCGGCTGTGATAACCGCCGCCTTATACACGGCGACATCCTGGGTAGTGGCGCCAGCTCGTACTTTGTCCAAAGCAGCCTGCACGCTCTTAAGATTGGCCTCGGCCGTAAGCACAGAACTCGAAGCGTCGCGCGATTCCAAGCCGGCCAACCTCTGACCAACCGTCACCTCATCACCAACCTTAACCCGCACCTCGGCTAAACGACCCGAGGTTTTAAAATTAAGCTGCACCTCCTCGGCCGCCTCCACGGTACCGGTGGCGGACACGGTTTGCACCAGAGTTTGGCGCTGCACCGTTTCCGTTGAATACTGCGGCTTAGCGCTCTGCTGGCGCTGATACGAAATACCCGCCACCAGCAGCCCCACCAGCAAGAGTGGTATCCAAACTTTCTTTAGTTTAACAACGCGCCACACGGAAGACATAACTGGCATAATAATGAAAAACAATAATAAATGATTAGATCTTAATAGAAGACAGATGTTTCGCAAACCCTGTCATAAAGCCCTTGAGGTACTTCACCGGCAGCATGAAGAGTGGTCCGGCGGGGTGCACGAAAACCACCATCCGATCACCTGGCCTAAGACCCACCCGTTGCCGAATAGGCAGCGGTATAACCACCTGGCCGCGCTCCCCCACTATTGTGGTACCCACTGCCTCCAAGTCTGGGTACGGGGCACGCCTTTTTTTTGCTCGTTGCGCCATAGCAAGTATGAAAAGTATGAATTATCAAACAACCTTTATCCTAGCATAGCTAGACAAAAAATCAAGGCCGGAATTTTCCTCCTCGCTCCGCAGATTGACCACCAAACAGCCTCAGGTAGAATGAAGCTTATGGACTACTGCTCACGTTGTGCCGGAACCAGCAACGGCTATAAATGCAAACAGTGCGGCGAGGAAATGAATACACCCAACCCCTACCACCCTTGCGGCCGGGAAATGGTGCAGCTTAGGTGCTCTGCCTGCGGCAAGGCGGAGGATTTCTGTTTGTGTGCTGAGTGAGCGAGCAGAGAGTTACTCCAGCTCGGGGGAAACAACCTGCCAACCTTGGGGAACATCACAAGGCGTGGGGAAATCTTTCACTTCCCCAGTAGCAAGATTCCGGGCTGGGGTAATTACCTGAATACATACCCTGCCTCCACTGCTCTGCCTGTCTGCAGCGGCCATATCAAGCTTGAACGAATCCAGCACCTCTGTAATCCCCCGCACGAGCGTAAGGTAGGCCCGGGCCTCGCTGCCGCGGTACGGATTGTTGGCCAACCAATGGGCATAGTACACCATACCACCCTGCTGCCCCAGCTCCCGGCTGGTCGTGCGCCGTAAAGGATCATCCAATACCGCCGCCCACTCCTCGGGCGAAACGGCTTCTACCGCCACCACCAACTGGGGTTCACCGCCACGCGGCAGCTGGTACAGAAAAACCGTGGCGGTAGCAGTTTCCTCCACACGGTAACTACCCTGCCATCTCTGGGGAATTTCCAAGGTGTAGCCCTGGCTGGCGCTACGGTATTGTTCAACCCGAGGCGTAACGCGGACCGCGGTCCACCAGAGCAGTCCAATCGCTACGGCCAATAAACTTAACAATGCCGCTATTTGAAACAATCGTGCTT
>JAUYKG010000028.1 GCA_030700105.1 Candidatus Veblenbacteria bacterium | reverse complement strand
TTAGAGGCTACCATTAAATCACAGGGAAATTCCCTTAAGGTTGAACAGGAGGAGAATGTGAAGTTTCGTAAAGAAGTTGATAACCTTACGCTTGCAATTAAAGAAAAAGAATCTGCTATGATGTCTAAACAGAATGCTATTGAGGACTTACAGAGTAAGGCCAAGCAAATTAAAAGCCTACTCGAGGGGGCAACTAAGAAATTTGCGGGCGGATATGATATAAATAAAGAGGAGTTAGTTAAACTGCTTGATAATATTATTAAAGGCGGTTAGCAGGTTAGTTTATAATTTAGCTTTAAGTATTAACTTATAGATAATATGGCAGTAAAAATTTCCGAACAGCTCCATGAATTTATTGCTCAGGCCCGGGCTGGTGGCAAGAGCGATAGTGACATTAAAGCCATGCTACTCAATTCGGGGTGGGACGAAAATGCGGTAACAGCCGCGCTTACCCCAGCTGGCGACCTAGTACCGCCCCCGCCCCCCGCGCCAAAGTCATCGGGCCGCGAGATATTTTTTTACCTCCTGCAGTTCTTCACCCTCGGTACGGCAGCTGTTTCCCTGGGTGGGGTGGTATTCGCGCTCATTAACCACTACTTTACGGACGAGGTAGTGGCGCAGTACTACCAGCCGGTATCGTCCGTAACGTCGGCCTTGGCCGCGCTCATCGTGGCCCTGCCCGTGTTCGCAGCCGTGAGCTGGAAATTGATTCGTGATGCCGCCGCTGGACGCACTTCTGTGCGTTCCGGTATCCGGCGCGTTATTACCTACCTGGCTTTGTTCTTGGCCTCGGCCACGGTTATTGGCGATGTTATCGCGCTGGTGTATCGCTTTTTGGCAGGAGAGCCGGACGAGCGTTTCCTACTCAAGATTGCTGTTATCCTCATTATTGGCGGCTGGGTGATTTGGTATTACTACGTTACCGTAAAGCGCGATGAGCGCGGGGTAGGCTATCCCGCTCACTGGCACTCCAGCCATGCTATTGCTTTGGCTGTAGTTTTTGTGATAGTCGCAGTGGGCGGCTTTATGCTCTCAGGTACTCCGCAAGAGCGGCAGCGATTGGTGCGCGATCAACAGCGTGTACAAGAGTTGCAGAATATTTCCTGGCAGGTGCAGACATACTATGACCGCGAACAAGCATTGCCCGTGGCCTTAGCGGATGTAAACTCAGGCTACGTGCCACAGGAACCGGCCGACCCCCTCACTGGCGCACCATACCAGTACCTGCGTGGACAGGGTTTGGCGTACCAGCTCTGCGCTACGTTCGAGACCGATGATAAGCAGGTTACCACAGGCAAGTCGCGAATCTACCTGGAGCCTATGAGCGAAGTTAACTGGACCCATCCGGCGGGCGAGCACTGCTTTGACCTGGAAGTAACGCCGCGCACAACCCCGTAGCTCTCATTCTGCCTGCTACCTGTTGTTTCGCTATGCGCGTACGAGTTGATAGAGAATTATGTATCGGTGCCGCCTCCTGTATAGCGCTCCTGCCCGAAGTATTCGAGTTGGACGAAGAGGGTAAGGCCGTTATTAAGCGTCTTAAGGGGGACAAGAACAGCGAGTGGGCCGATACAAAAGAGCTCTCGGTCGAGGCTAAGATGGTGCTGGAAGCCGCTCGTTCCTGCCCCACCAACGCTATTATCGTGGAGGATGACGACGGCAAGCAGATATATCCTTAGGTTTTAGTTTGGCCTAGGCCGGTATGGCTGGTACCCTTGCGTCGTTGAGACGAGGGCTTGACAGAATTGGTGAGGTGGTGTATGGTACACTGTTTACCTATAGAAGTTAATTTGTTCCTATGAAGCGATTGGTTCGCCACGTAAAACATCACTCCAAAAGGCTCGGCCAGCACGTGTGGGATCACCTGGTGCCGCACCGTGGTAACGACCACCAGCCACACGCCCTGAAGCACCGCGTGTTGGCTGGTTACAGCGTATTGCTGGTACTCCTTAAGATCCTGGCCCTGGTGGCGCCAGTGGCCTTGCCTTCTTCCAGCTTGTACTCCAGCGCCATCACCCAGCAGAACATTGTAGACCTCACCAACCAAACTAGGCAGAATTTAAACTTGAGTGAGCTTGTGGTGAATGATAAACTGGCCTACGCCGCTATCGCCAAGGCGAACGATATGCTGCAAAATCAGTACTTTGCGCACACGAGCCCCGGCGGCGTTACGCCTTGGAGCTGGATGGTGCAGCAGGGCTACCAGTATCGTTACGCTGGTGAGAATTTGGCGGTACACTTTACCTCGGCCGAAGGCGTGCAAGAAGGCTGGCTCGGTAGCCCGTCGCACCGCGCTAATATCGTGAACCAGAACTACACCGAGATCGGGGTGGGTGTGGCTATGGGCGAGTTCGAGGGATTCCCTACTACTTTTGTGGTGCAAATGTTCGGGAGCCCGGCCCTAGCGGCCGCGCCGGTAGCGGCGGCAGTAACCGTGCCTCCGTCCAAGCCCGCACCGGCCGTGGTCCAGCCGCAGTCACCTACTCCATCGCAACCACCAGTGGTAGCGGCCGCCGAGCAGCAGTCGCCGCCAGTAACACAGCCCGAACCTACTCCCATCCCACCACCAGTAGTGCAGCCCGAGCCTATTCCCACCTTGCCGCCTGTTACACCTTCGTTAACTGAACCTGAGCCTGTGGTGCAAGAGCCGGAGCTGGTGTTGCCTGCGCTGGACGAATCAACTGTTATGGTAGTGCAGCAGGATGGGTACTACGACATTCGGGTAACGGTTCAGAGTGCGGAGTCCGTGGCCGCCTACCTGGGTACCTCTTGGATTCAGCTGGTGGTGGACGCCAAACAGCCGAATGTCTGGTCGGGGCACATGCCATTTGATACTACGGTGCTCGGGCAGAGCGGCGAGCAGCTTTCATTGGTGGCCACTTCCCCCGACGGTGTTACCGCCCGTTTCGCTCTAGCCTGGGTGGCGCCCCAGACAGGCACCCAGCAGTTCTACACCTTTAACGAGGGTAGCGATCACTACGCCAAGCTCTTTAGCTTTTTCACCATTCACAACCTACAGGATTCGGTGAGGCAGTTCTACTTCTACTTCATGGTGTTCCTGGCCGCCGCACTCCTCATTAACGTTTTGGTTAAGGTTCGCATTCAAAAGCTCTCCATTATCAGTCACGCCGTTCTGGTTTTGGCTCTCACAGTATTCTTGATGGTGGTGTAGGTTTAATCAGCCATATTTTGCCTGGGTTACGCACCGTAACCCAGGTTTTAGTTGTACTTATTGTCTTGTGGAAAAGCTGAGACTTGACAGGATTTCATTCTTATAGTAAGGTAGTATGTTAACTAATATCCGGGTATTAGCCTGGATGCATCGGGCTCTAGCCTTGGTGTATAATCTAAATAAAGTTAAATAATACCTCACCCTATGTTAACTACCAATAACCCCCTCCCTCGTCTTAATTTTAAGACATTGTGCAAGCGTTTAAGCCTTGTCACCGTGGCAGTATTCATATTACCCGTCGCGGCTTTAGTATTTACTTCGTTGGTTAAGGCCACCGACCCCGCCACGCTTACTCCTTTAGCCGTGCAAACCTGCACCGGTTCAGGTGATTTGTACTTGTACCAGGGAGCGGACCCCTTCCAGGAGATCGACACCACCTTTCAGGTGCAGAGGGATCGCCTGCTTATTTTTAACAAACGACCGGAACATCTAACTAGTTTACAAGTAGAAGTGAATGGTTCCCCGGTTACGCCAACCGTGGTCAGTCAAAGTACGACAGCGGTTAAGGTTTACCAAGTTCAAACTACGCCAGGTGATACGGTACATGTGACCGGCACCACTAGCCCCGCCAGCTATAGGGCGCGTGTTATCCAGGGGTACCTAGCACAGGACGCCGCCTCGCCCGTGTATGACATTTCAACTTTGCAATTTATCCTTGACGATGATCAGTCCAACGACATGTTCTTGTCGGAAGGAACCTACAGTTACGTCTTCTTTGATAAGTATACGGAAAATGCGCCAGGCCAAGGCTCTGACAATCGTCTGTTACACGTGACTATCACTGGGCCGGCCGGTACTGTGGCTGACCAGACGTACACCCAGCCGTCTCCGGTGGGCACACAGGGAGCGGTGGTGGGTAGTTACACCGTTACGGCTGGCAATTCCGGTTTGCACACTTTAAGCTTAGATACTGAAGACAGTATTTACTGGCCCTTGGTCCAGTGCCCGCAGAAGGGGCAGATAATCGTGAAAAAGGTTACGGTACCCACGGGCGAAGCCCAGAGTTTTAACTTTAACGCCAGTTATGGCCACTTTTCTCTAAGCGATGGGCAGGAGATAAATAGCGGTCTCTTGGATCCTGGGGTTTACTCAGTAACTGAAATTGTGCCTGCTGGCTGGGAACTAGCCAGTGCTACGTGTGACGACGGTAGCCCGGTGAGCGCTATTGAGCTTGCTGCCAACGAAACCGTGACCTGTACTTTTGCCAATAATAAACTGACGCCCCAGCATGGTTCTATTACCGGCTGCAAAATTAACGACCTGAACAAGGATAGCAGCTACGACACCGGTGAGCCGACCATTCCGGGGTGGGGAATTTCGCTGTATACCCAACAGGATACAGTTAACCCATACGCGACGACCGTCACAGGAACAGACGGGTGTTATGAGTTCGCAGATCTACCGTTCAATACTTACACCGTGGTGGAAGAAAACCGAAGCGGCTGGACACAGACGTACCCACACGTAACGCCTTACCACACAGTTAATGTGGTGTTACCCTCCGAATACAATCATATTGATTTCTTAAACCACACTACGCCAACCACGGCAACATTGATAGTCATCAAGCATGTTGTCAATAATAACGGCGGCAGCCGTACCGCGGCTGATTTCACCATGAATGTCACGGCGGTTAACCCGTTGTCGCAGAGCTCTTTCCCAGGCGAGGAGGCTCCAGGCGTGAGCGTGACGGTCGGTCCAGGCGATTACAGCGTGAATGAGGCTGATAGTTTCACGTACACTAAATCACTGTCAGCTGATTGTGCTGGAACTATTGCTGCCGGGGAAACCAAGACGTGTACCATTACTAATGATGACCCAGGTGGCGGCGGTGGGGGAGGCGGTGGTGGCGGTGGAGGAGGGTGTACCGGCACATCATGCAACCCTAATCCCAGCCCGGTGAATGCCAGTATAACTTGCGGGCCTAACGCCACCTTGTCATTTAGTTATGGTGCCGATATTACAGGTATCAGTGTTAGTAACAGTATTGATTTCACTGCTGCCGCCACCATTAGTCCGGTGTCTAGTATGTCTTGGGCTGTACCGCCAGGTGATGGGCAGACGGTTTATGTAAAATTCCATCGCAACACTGGTAGTATCGAGATTAGGCAGGTAACCACAACTGGTTGTTCTACACCGCCACCTCAAGTGCTCGGGGAGCAGTGTGTTAATTTGGTGGAAGCCGAGGCTGACTTGGTTACGTCGCCTAACCAGAGCACTATTAAACAGAATTTAGGTAAGGTACTACTACAGGTTGAGGCGCACGGCGAGGTATGGTACGTTCATTACCAATCCGGCCTTAAATACTATTTGCCCTCAGGTACCATAGCATATGATGTTATGAATCTGCTGGCCGATGGCATTAGCAATGAGGACATCAATAAAATAGCGGTTGGGTTGAGCGCCAAGCTTACCGGTACGGATACCGATGCAGATGGTCTACCCGACATGTTGGAGGAAGCCCTCAGTATGAGCATTGTCTCTGGCGATACTGACGGTGACGGTTATCTGGATCGATCGGAGTTGGAAAATGGTTACGACCCCAAAAGTACGGGTCAGCCGAGCCTAGACGCCTCCTTTACGGCCAAGCAGCGGGGCAGGTTCTTCCTCCAAGTGGAAGGGGCTGGTCAGCTTTGGTACGTGAATCCGGCCGATAGCAAGCGTTACCTTATCCCAGCTGGGGCCATGGGTTATGAGGTTATTGCCTCTTTAGCCCAGGGCATTACCAATGCTAACATCAGGCAGATCCCGGTTGGCCGCCAGCTCAAGACGCTGTACCTGGGAGACCTGGCACCATGTTACCAGCCCACGCCAGCCGTTCTGGGAGCGATGGAATTACCACGCACTGGCTTTCCTTTTGATCTGGCGCAGCTCATGGTGTTGCCGCCCTTGGCGGCTTACCCCTGGTTTAGGCGTCGTTACGCTTCGGCCCTGGCCCGTTACTTTTCTAGGTTTACCAGCTAGCGGTTAATCCTTCGCGTGGTGCACAAGTGGGAAAGTAATTTTATTCAGCAGCGGCCGCCATTGCTGGCGGCCGCTGAGTTGTGGTTTAATAGTGGGGCTATGCCTACATGGATGAAACCGGCCCTTTTTGGCCTTGGGCTTGCTGCGGCTGGCCTTATCGCCACCAACCCAAGTTTTGTACTGCCCTGGAAATATTGGGCAGCTGAGCAGTCTATGCGTCGTACCCAGGCAGCTACTGAGTTGGGGGAAGTAACTCAGTTGCCCGATGGCTATGTTGAGGCTGTGGAGGTTGGTGAGGAGGGAATCACAGGTGGCGCGCCGGCGGCGAGTGAGGCCACGGCCCAAGCTTTAACTGCGGCAAAATCGAGTGCGCCGCGCGCCTGGGTGGGTGGCAGTTTAGCCATTTCCAGCCTTAAGATCGAAGTGCCGTTACTCTACGTGAACCAACGCTCCGAAAAAGCTTTTCAGCTTGGTTTGCAGCAAGGGGTGGTGCAGTACCCAGGTACGGCCCTGCCAGGGCAACTAGGTAACATGTACGTGTTCGGCCATTCTTCCGACTACCGTTGGGCTAAGGGCAATTACAAAACCGTCTTTGCTAAGTTACCGAATATAAAAAAGGGTGCCGAAGTAGTGGTTACTGATGGCGCTGGCAAGAAGTACACGTACCGGGTCACCAGTACAGCCGTGGCGCTACCAAGCGAGGTTAAGTACCTTTCGCAGTACGATTACCAGCGCCGTATACTCACCGTGCAAACCTCGTATCCTGTCGGCACGGCCCTTAAGCGTTTTTTGGCCGTAGCAGAACTCGTGGAGGAGTAAGCAGTTTTCCGTTTCCGTCCCAGCCCGAAATCGCGGACTGGGTAAATGTAGTGTAAAGTAGGGAACGTATGCCCAAGTTAAATGTTATCGTGGCACTCTCAGGCGGGGTTGATTCCGCCGTTTCGGCTTATCTTTTGCAACGTGCGGGTTACCAGGTGCGGGCTGTGTTCATGAAGAACTATACCGGTACGCATCAGAATTTGGCCGGCGAATGTAACTGGGCGCGCGAGCGGGACGATGCCGCCGCCGTAGCGCGCCAGCTCAAGATCCCTTTTACGGTGTGGAATTTTGAGCGCCAGTACCGTCGGTACGTGATTGATTATTTTTTTCGCGAGTACAAAAAGGGCCGCACGCCGAATCCAGACATTCGTTGTAATCAGTACGTTAAGATACCCTTATTCTTGCAGCGCGCGCGCAAAGAAGGCGCGGATTTTATAGCCACCGGCCACTACGCGAGAAAGCTAGAACCAAGAGCTAAGGATCAAGGATCAAAATTTTGTTTGCTCAGCGGGGCGGACCCAGGCAAGGACCAGTCGTACTTTTTATACACTCTTACCCAACCTCAACTCAAACGCTTGTTATTTCCTGTGGGGGAGATGACAAAGCCAGAGGTGCGGCGGCTGGCTAAGCGCGTGCGCTTGCCTGTGGCTGAGAAGCCGGATAGCCAGGGTATTTGCTTTGTGGGGGAGGTGAAGGTAGTGGATTTTCTTAAAACACGTTTACCTGAGCGGCCGGGGCCTATTGTGGATACGCAAGGTAGGCGTTTGGGTGAACACCGTGGGTTGTGGTTTTACACCATCGGCCAGCGGGAAGGTTTGGGATTGTCGCACGGCCCTTGGTATGTGGTCGGCCGCCGGCGTCGTGTGAACACGCTCATCGTGGGGCAACTCACGCAACAGCGTTTTATTATGGCGCGCAGCTGTATCACTGAAAAACCACACTGGGTGGCTGCCCAACCCAAATTTCCAGCCATGCTTTTAGTGCGGCACCGTTACCGCCATCCAGTTTTCCCCGCGCAGGTGGCGCGCGGAGCCCGGGGATTAAAGATTGTTTTCAGTAAACCACAGCGGGCTATTACACCCGGGCAGTCGGCTGTGTTCTACCGCCGTACCAGGCAGGGTTTGGAGGTGGTAGGTGGGGCGGTCATTTCCAAAGTTGAACAAACGCGGTTTGCTTGGTAATATAAGCGGCACGTATGACAGCTCTCGAACTCAGGCAAAAGTTTTTAGATTTTTTTAAATCCAAGGGCCACACGGTAATCCCTTCGGCTTCGCTCGTGCCCATGAACGACCCCACAGTTCTTTTCACCACTGCGGGTATGCACCCGTTGGTGCCATATCTGTTGGGCGAGCCACACCCCGGGGGCAAACGACTGACTTCGGCACAAAAGTGTATTCGCACCGGCGATATTGACGAAGTGGGGGATGATGTACACCTTACGTTCTTTGAGATGCTCGGCAACTGGAGCTTGGGCGATTATTTTAAGGATGAGGCGATATCTTGGAGCTTTGAATTTATGACAGATAAAAAGTGGCTCGGCTTGCCGGTAGAACGTTTGGCCGTTTCATGTTTTGCAGGCGATTCGGATGCGCCCAAGGATGAAGAATCGGCCAAACTATGGCGCGCATGTGGTATTTCACAAGAGCGCATTGCCTTTTTGGGGAAAGAGGATAATTGGTGGGGCCCGGCCGGGCAAACCGGTCCGTGTGGACCAGATACGGAGATGTTTTATTGGGTCGACGCCGGCACGTCCGCGCCGGATAATTTTCAAGCTACGCACGATGACCCGCGCTGGGTGGAGATATGGAACGATGTGTTTATGCAGTACAACAAAACAGCCACTGGTACGTATGAGCCCTTACAGAAGAAGAACGTGGATACGGGTATGGGGTTGGACAGAACGCTAGCCGTACTCAAGGGGCAGCGTTCATTCTACGACACTGAGTTGTTCAAGCCTATGTTCGATGTTATTGGTTTAAGCCAGGAGGTAATGACTGGTGACGAGGCAAGGAAAGCGCGCGTAGTGGTGGACCACATCCGTGCCACTACGTTTATGGTAGGGGACGGGGTGGAGCCGTCGAACAAAGATAGGGGCTATGTGCTGAGGCGTTTACTGCGTCGCGCTATGGTGTACGCTAAGCTCTTGGGCTTAAGGCCGCACTGGCTCAAGGCACTGGTTGGGCAAGTCATACAGATTTATTCCCAAGCGTACCCCGAACTGGTAGAGCGGTCAGAAGAGGTCTTTAAGGTGATCGAGGCGGAAGAGAACAAGTTTGGTAGCACATTGGAGAAGGGATTAAGGCAGTTCAGGGCCTTGGTCGAGGGTGGCGAAACTATTACCGGCCATGAAGCTTTTGATCTGTACCAGTCATATGGCTTCCCTTTTGAGTTGACACAGGAGCTTTCGGAGCAAAGTGGCCAGGCGTTTGATGAGGCCAAGCGGAAACAGTTTGCTGCAGAGTTCAAGAAACACCAGGATTTATCGCGTACGGCTTCGGCCGGTACGTTCAAAGGTGGTTTAGCTGATCATACGGAGGAGGTGATTCGTCTGCACACGGCCACGCACCTTATGAACGCCGCTTTGCGGAAAGTCCTAGGCGAGCACGTGTGGCAAAAAGGGAGCAATATTACTAAGGAGCGGACACGTTTTGACTTTACACATCCGGAAAAGATGACCGAAGAACAAAAGGCCAAGGTGGAGGAGCTGGTGAACGGCTGGATAGCACGCGACCTTATGGTAAAGCGCGAGGTCATACCCCTAGAGGAGGCCCGTCAGCTTAGTGCCATCGGTGTGTTCGGTGAAAAGTATGCCGAGACCGTTTCCGTGTACACCGTGCTTGATCCTACAACAAATGAAGTTATCAGCCGCGAGTTCTGTGGCGGGCCACACGTGGAGCACACCGGGCAAATAGGCAAGTTCCGCATTCTTAAAGAGGAGGCCGTGGCAGCTGGTGTGCGACGCATTAAAGCCGCCGTGGCTTAAGCGGATAGGGAAGGTAGTGGCGTGGCAGCATCTTCACAGCGCGTAATCGCCACTCCTGCTTTGCGCGCCACGCGCTCGGGCAGGCGAATGGTGTACGTATTTATTGTGTGCGTTATCGGTTTGGCAGTTGGTATTTTGGCGCGCGTGTGGCCTATCGCCATGGTTATCATCCAACCTCACGGCGAATTAGTACGGAGCACAGTGGAATTGAAAGTCGACCTTGATCTGCAGCAAGCGAGCCCCGCCACGTTTACCATCCCGGGGCGTACGCTCGAGGTGGGGGAGGATAGGAACTTGTTATCTCGTCAGCAGCTGTTGCTGCGTACCGTTGACGAGACGAGTATAGTAATATCGGCCGCGGCTGTGGACGAATTGGTGGCGCTGGCGATGCGCAAGGCAACCCCGCCAACTTCATTGGTTTCGTCAGAATCCGTAGTGGTACGTGAGGGTACCTGGTCAGTTGCACCTTCGGGTAGATTGTTTAAGAGCCAGCTTAAGGTTGAGGCCCAGTCTTATCCGCTACTACCCTTGGCGACCTGGCGCCCACAGTTGGTTGGCTTGTCTTTAGCTGAGGCTTTGGATTTCCTGCGCTCCCAGCCTGGTGTGGAAGGAGTTAATATCAATTTTTATCCCTGGTTTTTCCCTAATCCTAGCCAAAAAATGCCAAAAAACGAATCAGCCATTAAGTTCAGCCTTGACACTGGTTCAAAAACTTCTATACTAGAGTAGCGCTTAAGCCAGGCTTAAGCGATTTTAAGAGCGTGTTAGCGAGCCTTGGGTTTGGGAATTTTAATGTCTCATCCGGCAGGCCGTACATTACCGGATGTGACATATTTATTTTTTTATTAGGTTACTATCGGCCAAGCATTGCCAAGCATGACAGATTCAACTACCGACATCTCACCAGTCCCCAGTGTACAGAGCAACCCCAAAGGGTTCCTGGAAGTTGAGGGTGTGGTGGAAGAGCTCCTACCCTCTGCTCATTTTCGGGTTAAGCTCGATAACGGCCACGAGATCATGGCCCACCTGTCGGGCAAAATGCGCATGTTCAAGATCAGGCTCCTGCCGGGAGATCGGGTGAAGGTGGAAATCACACCTTATGACCTTAGTAAGGGCCGCATTACCTACCGTTTCTAATTTTTTCCTCATGAAAGTTCGAGCCTCAGTTAAGAAAATCTGTGCCAAGTGCCGCGTTATCCGTCGGGGGAAGCGGTTGGTGGTCATTTGCTCGAACCCTAAGCATAAGCAACGACAAGGTTAACTATCTTCTTAATTTATGGCACGTATCGCTGGTGTTAATTTACCCAAGAACAAGCGCGTCGAGGTGGCCCTCACCTATCTCTACGGTATTGGTTTGCCGTTGTCCCAAAAGGTCCTCACACTCACCAGTATTGACCCCAACATTCGCACGGACGATCTTACTGAAGAACAGGTTAACCGTTTGCGTGAGGAGATCGAGAAGAATCACCGGGTGGAGGGCGATCTACGGCGCGAGGTGCTCATGAATGTTAAGCGTTTAAAGGAAATTGGTTCCTACCGCGGTGACCGGCACAGTCGGCACCTGCCGTTACGGGGCCAGCGTACGCGTACCAATTCGCGCACCGTGCGCGGCAACGTGCGTAAGACTATGGGCAGTGGTCGTAAGCCGACCTCCCAAAAGACCTAAGCTTATGATGGAAGACGTATCACCAGTTGTTTTGCCAGCCGAAGTTAAACCGGCTGCTTCGGACACCGAAGCCACCACCACTCCGGCGGCTAAGCGGAAGCGCAACAAAAAAAAGCGTTTGGTTATACGTGGTCAGGCGCATATTCAGGCTACCTATAACAACACCATCGTCACACTTACGGACCAAACCGGCAACGTACTCGTTACTTGTTCGGCCGGTCAGGTGGGCTTTAAGGGTCCTAAGAAGTCCACGCCCTACGCCGCAGGTATCGTGGTACGCACGGCCATGGAACGCGTACGGGATTACGGTTTGAAGGACGTGGAGGTGTTGGTTAGGGGTGTAGGCGTGGGCCGTGAAGCGGCTATTCGGGCGCTCTATGCCAATGGTTTGAATTTGGTTTCCATTCGAGACGTCACCCCGGCACCACACAACGGTTGCCGTCCGCCTCGCCCGCGGCGCGTGTAGTTTGTTATTTATTTTTTTCCTTACTTATGGCTCGTTATCTAGGACCCAAACATAAGCTCTGCCGCCGCGTCGGTGAACGGATGTGTACGTCTGATAAGTGCCCTGTGGTAAAGCGCAATTATCCGCCTGGAGTACATGGGCCCAAGGGGCGTGGTAAGCTCACGGGTTACGGTTTACAGCTCAGGGAAAAGCAGAAGGCGCGTTGGCTCTACGGTATTTTGGAGCGCCAGTTCCGCCGCTACTACGAGGAGGCCATTCGCCAGCGTGGCGCCAACGACGTGGTTTTGCTCCAATTGTTGGAAACCAGGTTGGATAACGTGGTGTATCGTTTGGGTATGGCCAAAACACGGGCCGGCGCCCGTCAGCTCGTGAACCACGGCCACATTTTAGTGGACGGCAAAAAGGTGGACATCCCCTCTTGTCAGGTGCGCGAAGGCCAGGTGGTGAGCGTAGATCCGGCCGCGCGTGCTAAAGTTTACTGGCAGAATTTGGCTAAGGTGTGGGGCAAGCAGCCTCTGGCGAGCGACTGGCTTCAAATTGATACGGAAGAGATTAAGGGCCAACTGGTAACCCGTCCTTTGCCCGAGCAGATAAAGCCACCGTTCGATACCAAGCTTATTATTGAGTTCTACTCTCGCTAACCTTGGGTTCTTAAACGTACTTTACCTATGGAGCAGCTACCGTTACCCCACACCGTTACCAGCGAGGAGCTTTCACAAGAGCGCGCTCGCATAACCATTGAGCCTTGCTACCCCGGCTACGGCACCACCTTAGGCAACGCCCTGAGGCGTGTGCTCTTGTCTTCTTTGCCCGGTGCCGCTATTACTGCTGTGAAGATCAATGGGGTGGATCATGAGTTTTCTAGCCTCCCCGCTGTGAAGGAGGACGTGGTTGATATTCTCCTTAATCTCAAGCAGGTGCGTGTGAAGGTATTTTCGTCCGAGCCCGTTAAACTGGCGCTCCAGGTAAGCGGTGAACGGGAGGTAACGGCGGGCGATCTCGCTACCTCGAGCGATGTTGAGGTCATGAACCCCGATTTCAAGATTATGACGCTTACGGACAAGAAGGCCAGTGTAGATATGGAGCTCACGGTGCAGCAGGGCCGTGGTTACGTGCCGGTGGAGAGTCGTGATAAGGAAAAACTAGACATCGGCGTTATCGCCGTAGATGCCATTTACACCCCGGTGCGCCGCGTGGGCTACTCGGTGGAGAACATGCGGGTGGGGCAAATGACGAACTATGAAAAGCTCACTTTAGATGTGGAAACAGACGGCAGCCTAACACCGCTTGAGGCGGTGCAGCAAGCCAGCCAGGTTTTGATCGATCACTTTGCCGTGGTGGTGTCCCAGGCCGCGCCGGAGGTAGCGGCTTCTGCTACGGAAGCTCATGAGACCGAGGCGCCGGAGGAGGCCGAAGCTAAAGCCGGCAAGAAGCGCGGTCGGCCCAAGAAAGAATCTTCCTAAGCTTTATGAGGCACCGGAAAAAGGGAGCTATTTTAGGGCGCAAGCTGGGACCGCGCCGGTCGTTGTTGAAGAATTTGGCGGCCAGTCTGGTGCTGTATGAAAAGGTGCGCACTACCGAGGCCAAGGCGCGCTTGGTACGGCCGTACGTGGAACGTTTAATTACAACAGCTAAGCAGCCCACACTGGCGCACCGGCGCCAGCTGCTAGCCAAACTACCTGGTGAGGGTCCGGTCAAGAAGCTTTTGGAGGTACTGGGCCCACGCTACCAGGATCGTCGGGGCGGGTACACGCGCACGGTAAAACTCGGCACGAGAGTTGGTGACCAGGCGCGCGTGGTACAGATTGAATTTATTTAACTATGCCAAATCCCATTCAACCGCTACAGCGCGTTATTATAGACGCCCAAGGCCAGAGCCTGGGGCGCGTGGCCAGTCTGGTCGCTATCACCCTGCGCGGCAAGCTGCTGCCCACCTTTCGACCGAACATCGAGCCCGGCATACAGGTGGAAGTGGTGAATGTAGGTAAGCTTCGTTTTACCGGCAGTAAGTTGGATACTAAAAGTTACCACCGTTTCTCGGGGTACCCCGGGGGTTTGAAAACCACCAGCCTGCGTCAGGAATTCACCCGCAACCCCCTGCGCTTGTTCCGCCGCGCGGTGGAACATATGTTACCGAAGAACCGCTTGTCCCCGCGGCTCATGAAGAACCTGAGCGCGTACGTGGCCGAATCTAACCAGAAGTAATTCTATGCCAACACCTGTTAAGAAAACCTCCACGCCCAAGCCGGCTGTTAAGCGCCCGCGCGTAAAACCAGCCGCCAAAAAGCCCGCGGCGGCCGCGCCGGCAAAACCGGCGGCTCAGCGCGTTCCGGCGGCCAAACCTATGTCGTACGATTTTATCGCCACCGTGGGGCGCCGTAAGCGGGCCATTGCCCGCGTGCGGCTGTTCGCCAAAGGCACCGGTAAGGTAACCGTGAACGATGCTGAGCTCTCGAAATTCTTCATCGCCTCGCACTACCAGTACATAGTGTTGCAGCCCTTGAAACTACTCGGTTTGGAGAGCAGTGTGGACGTACGGGTAAAGGTAGTGGGCGGTGGTAGTATGGGCCAAGCCGAGGCTATTCGGCACGGCCTTAGCCGCGCCTTGCTCAAACTGGACGAGAACTACCGCAAGCAGTTGCGACCGGCGGGGTTCCTTACACGTGACGCGCGTGTGAAGGAGCGTAAAAAGCCTGGTCTTAAGCGTGCGCGCCGTGCGCCACAGTTTAGCAAGCGCTAACCGGCTGGAGGCTCAACTACCGCCGCAGTTATCTAAGCGTTAAGCAACTCCCAACCATCCCCATGCCATCCACTCCCATCACGTTCGGTGGGCGCGAAGCCTTAACTTTCGGCTGGCAGCAAACTACAGCCAATCTCAAGTACTTCATCGGGCTCGTGCTGGTGGCTGCGGTGGTGTTCATACTGCCCTCTTACCTAGGGCAGGTTTTGCAAGAGCGTTCCCTAGGGTTGTCCGTTCTTGTTTTTCTCGCCGCCTGGGTTCTCCAGCTGAGCGTGGGTTTAGGTCTCATCGGCATTGCGCTCAAATTTTGTTCCGGTGTAAAGCCTCCACTCTCAGAGCTCTTCAATTACTTCCATCGTTTACTACCGTACTTGGGGGCCAGCGTTCTCTACGGGCTCATTATCCTAGCTGGGCTTGTGCTCCTAGTGGTGCCCGCTTTCGTGTGGGGCGTGAAGTTCAGCTTGTTCCCGTATTTTATGATTGATCGGGGAGCGGGCGTTATCGAATCACTGCACCTGTCGGGCCAGGCCACCCGGGGCGTGAAGTGGCAGTTGTTCTGTTTCGTGATTCTTTTGGCGCTTATTAATCTAGCTGGCGCGCTAGTAGTCGGCTTGGGGCTCTTGGTCACCGTACCGGTTACTTATTTGGCCTTGGCTTGGGTGTACCGCCGTCTGGCGAGCCAGTTGCCCGTGTCCGGTGCCGGAGCTTCCCTCACGCCACTGAAGCTAGGTTAATTCTCAAGTTATTTCGTGCATCGGATCGCTCCTGTACTGGGGCGGTTTTTGGTATACCCAGAAGTACAACTTCGCTAGGGTTTGGTTTCCAATCACTTTTCTGCCGACCTTAAGGTTAGTGTAGTAGTTTAATTTTTCAAATACCGTCCAATTTTCTCGCCCTGGGAGTGATTGAGCGAAGTTGATATACTGGGTATACTTAAACCCTATGTCAGCCGAACCCGCGGTGTTGGCGCGGAACACCAGTTACTTCACCTTGGCGTTGGTCGCCCAAAAGGTGATCTCTTTTTTGTACTTCACCTTTCTGGCGCGTTTGCTGGGGCCCGAGGCCATCGGTAAGTACATCTTCGCCCTCTCCTTAACCACCGTGTTCTCGGTGCTCTTGGATCTTGGTTTGGCGAACGTGCTTACGCGCGAAGTGGCGCGCCAGCCTGAGTTCGCCCCGCGCTACGCCCGGGTGGTCATCGGGTTCAAGCTTCTTGCTATGGCGGCGGTGGCCGGTGGGGCAGTGTTGTACGTCTGGTTGGCGGGTTACCCCGAGCTCACACGTCAGTTGGTGTATTTGGCTTGTCTTGTTATGGTGCTTGATTCTTTCACCCTCACGGCCTACAGCACCATACGTGGCTTCCATACCTTAACCTGGGAATCCATTGGTACGGTGCTCATGCAGGCCGTGCTGGCCTTAGCTGGTGTGGTGGTCTCCAGCTTTACGCATGACCTCAGATGGTTTATGGCGGCTCTGGTGCTGGCGGCACTTACTAATTGTATCTACTCCCTCTGGCAGTTAAAGCATCGCTATCAGCTGCGCCTAGCGCCGCGCCTTGGTAAGGCGGACCTCGTGGTGTTGGCCAGGCTTACCTGGCCTTTTGCTCTGGCCGCGCTCCTCACCAGGCTCTATGGGTACCTGGACACGATGCTGCTCTCGCTTTTGTCGGGTGATCGCGCGGTCGGGCTCTACAGCGTGGCTTACAAGATCACCTTTGCCCTGCAGTTCATTCCCGCCGCTTTTTCAGCTTCGCTCTTTCCCGGGTTCAGCGCCTACTTCCAGAGCGCGCCCGCTAAGTTGGCGGCCACGTTCACGCGCGGAGTTGTCTACCTCACCGCCATTGCCGTTCCCATCTCCTTTGGCATCGTGGCCCTAGCCCCCAAGGCTATTGCCGCCATCTACCCAGCCTACACCGAGGCGGTATTGCCGCTCCAGGTGCTCATCTTCAGTCTTATCTTCCTCTTCATCACTTTTCCCGTGGGAGCACTCTTGCCCGCCTGTAACCGGCAATTGCGGCAAACCGGCAACCTGGCGTTGGCGGCTGGCGTGAACATAGGCTTGAACTTTCTGCTCATTCCGCGTTTTGGGCCCTTGGGGGCAGCCTGGGCCTCGTTCGTTTCCACGCTCGTGTTGCTAGTGGCCGGCTGGGTGGTAGCGGCTCGGCTCGTGCCATTGGATAATCGCTTTCTGCGCCGGCGTCTGGGGCGCATTATGTTCTCCGGCCTGGTTATGCTCGCCTGCGCTTGGTGGCTTAGGGGTGTCATTCACTTTGCGGCCGTTATTCCTTTAGCCGGCGCCGTGTACGTTGTTTTGGTGGTGGGGCTAGGCGGTGTAACCTGGACCGAACTTAAGGATCTGGCCAGTATCATCACTCGGCGCCCCCGCGCCACGGTATGAACCGTACCTTACTCATAACTTCCGATTTCCCGCCGCGCCGGGGCGGAGTGGCGCGTTACTACGGCGGTTTGGCCCAGACGCTACCCGAGTTTGCGGTACTTACGAACGTGTTGGGCGCCGGGGGCGAGAATATTTACCGAACCAGTTGGACTTGGCCCGGCTGGCCCCGTTGGCTGCCTTTGCTGTGGGTGGTGCCGCGCTGGAAGTACATCACTAAAGCCTCGTTCCTCGCGGCCGGAGAAATTTTGCCTATCGGCACAGCACTTCTGTTCATCCGCTTGGCGTTCGGCTGGCGCTACTTCGTGTTCGTGCACGGTTTGGACGTACAATTAGCAGGCCGTAATGTTTGGAAGCGCTGGCTCACACGCCAGGTACTGGCGCGTGCGGCTCTAGTTATCGCTAATAGTAATTTTACCCGTGAATTCGCGCTGGGCGCCGGGGCAACACCGAAAGCTACTGTGGTCGTGTACCCGGCGGTCTCGTTGTTGTCGGTGGACAAGGCAGCGGTGGAACAATTGCGTCAAACTCATGGCTTACAAGGCAAACAGGTAGTGCTCACTGTGGCGCGCCTGGTGGAGCGCAAAGGCATTCCTTGGGCACTCTCGGCCGTAGCTGAACTACAGAGCACGCATCCTAACATGAGGTACGTAGTTGTAGGCGAGGGGCCGGAGCGCGAAGTCCTTGCGCACCAGGCTCAGGAAAGCGGCGCGAACGTTATATTCGTGGGTGCGGTGGCCGACACGGAACTCGCAGCCTGGTACGCGCTGGCGGACGTGTTCGTGCTCACGCCTCAGGAGGGCCCACAGGACGTGGAAGGTTTTGGTATTGTGTACCTGGAGGCGCAAGCTGCCGGTGTGCCGGTTGTAGCCAGTCCCGTAGGTGGCGTGCCGGAGGCAGTAGGCGAGTGCGGCGTGTTTGTTCGTAATCAAGCTGAACTATCAGCCGCGCTACAAAGCCTCTTGGAAAATCCGGAACGCCGTCGTAGTTTGGTCGCGCAGGGTTTGGAGCGGGTGCGCGCGTTCAGCGCGACACATCAGGCACAGGTCCTGCGCAACTATCTGGACAAGCTCGGTGGTTCATAAGACTGTGCGGGTTTTCGCGTTCAGCGGCAATGGGTTACAATAGCGTAGTTGTTCACATACTCTATGGCCACTCCCACCATTGATATCGTAATGTTCAATATGTCGGCGTACACCGATTGGCAGCACGGCATTGCCAATCGGAATATGCATGTGCTGCATACGTTGTTGCAGGATGAGCGTGTGCGCAAGGTGGTGGCGGTGGATTACCTGCCCTTCACGCTCAAACGCGCCGTGCGGCAATGGTTCCAGAACGTTTTAGGGGGCCCCGCGGGCCAGGTGCTGGCGCGCGGTTTTGGTTACAGGCTCACCGCGCTCAGGGGTTCGGAGATCGAACTCACCGGCTACCACCTGCCCGGGGTGGGACCGAATGACATCCAGCACAAACTGTTCGTATTCTCCTCCGTGCAGTCATTTTGGAACGAAGCCAAGTGCTACCAGACCCTGCAGCGTGAATTGGCGCGCCTCAACCTCAAGAATGTTGTGTTGTGGTCGTACCTACCTACTTTCGTAGGTTGTTTTGGCGTGTTAGGCGAGCGGCTGTCGGTGTTCGACGCGGTGGATAATTGGCTGGAGCATTCCTCTTATCTAAAGGTGAAGGACAGGCTCAAGGTGAATTACCAAACCATTCGTGCCCGCGCCGGGCTCATCTTCACCACAGCCCAGGATCTCACCAAGATTTTTGATCGTCCGCAGGATTGCACCTACGTGCCGAACGGCGTAGACGTGGAGCGCATCCTGAGCGCGCCTCGCTTAGTGGGGCGGGACATTGCCAGTCTACCGCGGCCCATCATTGGCTACATTGGCACTATTCAGGAGGACAGGGTGGACGTGTCGCTTATCCAGCGCCTGGCCGAGGCCAATCCTCAAAAATCATTCGTGCTCATCGGTGGGGTGTGGCCGGGCATACGGGAACAGGTGAACCAGCGCTTGCGCAACTTGCCGAACGTGCATCTCTTGGGCCGCAAATCATTTCGCGAAACGCCGCAGTACCTGCGGGAATTCAGTGTGGCCATTATTCCGCACAAGCAGAACGAGTTCAACCGTCACACCAACCCTATGAAGCTATACGAGTACCTAGCTGCTGGTAAGCCGGTGGTGGCTACGCCTGGCGCTGGCTTGGAAGGATTTGCTGACTTGGTGTACTTGGCTGCCACGCCCGAGCAGTTCAACACTGCACTCATTCGAGCGCTGCAGGAAGATTCAGTCGAGCTTAGGGAACGGCGGCAGGCCATTGCGGCGGCCGAGTCTTGGCAGGCACGGGTGAAGGTTATGCTCGGCCAGGTGTTCGCTAAGCTTGGGGATTAAACTGAATCAACCATAACTCTCCATAGGGAAAGTCTTTGGTTCCAGCCACCCTGTCGTAGGGTCAGTTGTAGCGCGGAAGACGCACGAAGGTCCGACCCCGCCGTGTTTGTGGTCGCTGCGCATAGGCCGGGGTCAGTGAGTGTGGCGAGCACTACCTGGCCCGTAGATCGGTGTGGCGACTCTTGTGTTACTTCTCTAGAGAAGTAACAAGATAGCAGCTTGACAAAATAGGCTTTTTGCGTTAGGATAGCTGGAACAATAAAAGTTCGAAAATAGTTAGTTAAAAATTCCATCAACAATATATAGGTGAAAATAATGAAAAATGAACGCCCGATCATTGGGCTGCTTTGCCTAATTTTTCTCATAGTGGGATTAGCAGGACTCTTGCTTACTCATCCCGAGCTTGTTCAGTCGGGTACAGGAGAAAAATACACCAGACTTGCGACCGCGCTCGCTGTGTTTTTCTGGTGCTTTATAGCTTCCTCACTGATAGCGAAGCTGTTAATGATCTTTAACGGCAGGACCCATTTTTTCTCAGTAGGAGGAGTGGGGTGCTTTATACTGCTGCTTATACTCACTTTTGGTGGTATCGATAGCGGACAGATGCCTAAGGTTAGTCGTGAGCTCATGACAGTTCATTATGTTTTCAGCGCAATGCTCGTGGTAGGAGGGTTTTTCGCTGACCTACTCGATTTATTCTGGCTAAACCCGCCAAAAAATAATTGAAATAATTAGCTTGGATTGTTGCCCGTGAGCAATCCAAGTTTTTTATTTGGCTAAAATGCCCCCAAAAGCTACAATACCGCCGTATGCCCGAGGCTAAATTCTCTGTGGTCGTCGTTTCCTGGAACGTCAAAAACGACCTGGAACACTGTCTGGCCGCCCTTTTACGCGAGCAGGCCGAGGGTGCTCCTATTGAAGTTACAGTGGTGGATAACGCCTCGCTGGACGGCAGTGCCAGTATGGTACGCGAACGGTTCCCTTGGGCACGTCTGGAGGCCTTGGTGGAGAACATTGGTTTTTCCCGCGCCTGCAACTTGGGTGCGCGTGAGGCAGCAGGGGAGTACTTGTTGTTCTTAAACCCAGATGCCGAGGTGGTGGCAGGATTTTTCTCCGATCTGGAACGCTCCTTCATCCACCGCCCCCGCGCCGCCATTATCGGCGGGCACATTTTAAACCAGGACGGTTCCACTCAACCCTCAGTGCGTGGCTTCCCCGGCCTGTGGGTGGGCTTACTGGAGGCCACTAAGCTCCTGTCCCGTTTTCCCGGCCTGGCGCCCCGTTACCTCTTGCCCCGTTTTAATTACCAGGAAACGCAAGCCGTGGACCAGGTCATGGGCGCGGGTTTGGCCATACGTCGAGGAGTGTGGGAGGCTTTGGCGGGTTTTGACGAACGCTTTTTTGTGTGGTTCGAGGAAGTGGATTTGTGCCAGCGCGCGCGTACCGCCGGGTACCAAGTGTGGTACGATGCGCACCTCAACCTGGTGCACGCGGCCGCACGCAGCTTTGCGCAACTCCCCTTTACCAAGCGCCATTACCTCTACATGACGAGCTTGGTGCGTTACCTCAGTAAGCACCGCGGCGTCTTAGCGGCCGCGCTGGTGTGGTTGGTAAGCCGGCCGGCCTTTGCCGTTACCTATTTGTACGATTATGTGGTATCCAAACATGTTGAGCAGGGTTAGCGCACCAGCCAAGTTCTGGTTGGTACTAGCAGGTTTTGCCCTGGTGGATTGCTTGTCCATGCTGGGTTGGGGCTGGCCGGTAGCTGGTAGTGTGCTGGCTGTCGCGCTCGCCGTGCTGTGGCTCGTGCTGGCGGCGCGTAACCTTCCACTGGCAGTTGTATTGTTGGTGGTTGAACTCATCTTGGGCAGTTTTGGGTATCTGCTGAGCTTTGAACTCGGCACTACGCGCCTTTCGCTCCGTCTCTTGCTGTTCGTGGCCGCGTTCGCTGTTATGCTCTACCGCTTGGCGAGCAACCGTCACCATGTCGTGTTCAGCCACCCTTGGATAGGGTGGTTCGTGGGCGCGCTGGCTACACTCGCCTGGGCAGCTGGCAGCGGCTACTATCACTGGAACAGCCTTGCTAACTTGGCGCTGGACGCTAACGGCTACCTGTACCTTCTGCTTTTGCCCTTGTTCGTAGAAGCCGTGGCCCTGGCCGGGCGCGAGCGCCTGCTCTGGTACGCCAGGCTCCTCCTGGTGCCGGCCGTGGTCTGGCTCACCCTGCGCACCCTCGGGCTGTTGTACCTTTTTACTCACCTCCCAGCGGGCAGCCTTACTTGGGTGTACCAGTGGTACCGCGATTCTAGCTTGGGCGAAATAACTTCGGCTGGCGGCGGGTTCTTCCGCGTGTTCTCACAAAGCCATTTGTACTCTGGTCTGGCGGCAGTGGTTGGTTTTGGCTGGCTGTGGCATAGGCTCGCCGCCGGTCGTTATACTATGCGTGATATTCTACTCCCTACTGCCTACTCCCTACTGCCTACTATCGCTTTGGTGGCAAGCTTGTCGCGCAGTTTGTGGCTGGGGGTGGCCGCGGCTTGGCTTATTACACCCCTGCTGGCGTGGCGCTCTATCAAGTTTGGTTCTTGGGCGCGCTATGTTTTAGTAACTTTTGTTTTACTAGCGGCCTCAGCCGGGGCGGTTCTCATGGTAGCACGCCTGCCTTGGCCCTTAGCACCCTTGGGTGCGGCTGGCGCGCAGGTGTTCGCCAGCCGCTTTGGCGCCGAACCGGCCGGGCAAGCCCGGCTTAAGCTGCTGCCGCCCCTGCTTAAGGCGGTACAACAGCGGCCGCTCATAGGCTCTGGTTTTGGCGCCACCGTAACTTACTTTTCAACCGATCCTCGCCTGGTGCATGCGACAGCCGGCGGCAGCGGGCTCACCACTACCTACGCTTTTGAGTGGGGCTACCTGGACCTGTGGTACAAGTTTGGGCTCGTGAGTATGGTTTTGTACCTGGCATTCTTGCTAAGGCCGTGGTTCAGGGGCCTGGGGCAGTGGCGGCGCGGGGAACTAGCTGGCGCCGGCGCGCTGGCGCTGACAGCCCTTTACATTACCCACCTCACCACGCCTTATCTTAACCATCCCTTGGGTATAGGCGCGGTTTTAGCCTTAGGTGCGTTCATGTTCGCCGGCGCGGAAAAGAGCGCCAGGAGGAGTTCTTAGTTATGGAACGCTTTCGTACTTCCATACACCTTGTTACGCACAACGGCGCAGCCTGGCTGCCGTACTGTTTGGAATCTTTGGCCGCGCAAATGGATAAGGATTTTTTTCTCCTCGTTATAGACAATGGCTCGCTTGATGGTTCCCCGGAATTGGTGGTGGAGTTCCTGGCCAGGCACCCCGAGCTGGGGCAACGGGCGCGTCTGGTAAAGAACAAGCAGAACTTCGGCTTTGCTCGTGCCCATAATCAGGCCATCACCTGGACAGAGAGCGAGTTCGTCTTAGTGTTAAATCAGGACGCCTATTTGGCTCCCGCTTACCTGGCGGAGCTCGCGCTGTGCTTAGCGAACGAGGAGCGGGCTGGTGCGCTGACTGGAAAATTGCTCAAGTGGAATTTCGACCCGGCCACGTTCCACGCCTCGCAGTTCGGCGCGGGACAGGAAGAGCACGTAGATTCACTGGGCCTCAGCCTTAGCCGCAGCCGTAAGGTTACCAATCTGGGCCAGGGGGAAATAGACCACGGGCAGTATGAGGTGGCGCGGCAGGTGTGGGGCGTGCCTGCCACCGCGCCCCTGTACCGCCGCGCGGCGCTTTTGGCCGTAAGTCCCACAGGCACTGTTTTCGACGAGGATTTTGTTTCTTACAAAGAGGATGTGGACCTAGCCTGGCGCCTGCTCTGGGCTGCCTACGACGCCTGGTACATCCCCTCGGCGGTGGGGTACCACGATCGCAGCTTGCGCGCCGGCCAGGGTCTGCGCGCCGAACGCCAGCAGCGGCAGAGCCGCGCCCGCGAGCTCAAGGTGTATTCCTGGGCCAATCACCTCGGCGTCTTGGTAAAGAATGATTCAGCAGGAAATTTTTGGCGCGACCTGCCCTGGATTCTGGCGCACGAACTCGCTAAAGCCGTGTTCTTGCTCTTTACCGATCCCTTCACGCTCTTTTTAGGCAAGCTCCGCTTTTTACGTTTATTGCCTAGCCTTGTGCGCAAGCGCCGGCAGCTTAAGCCCACCCACCGCCGTGGCGGGCGCGAGTTGCGCACCTGGTGGACCAGGGTTAAACAGTCTACGCTAGGAACTAGTGGCTAGGAACTAGTGGCTATTATGAAGCTTTCTATCGTCATCTTAAATTACAAATCCGCCGGCTTAACGCGCCAGTGCGTTAAAGGTATTTATGCGGTGGCTCCCAAGCTCGAGTTCGAGGTCATTGCGGTGGACAACAATTCGGGCGATGGCTGTTGCCAGTGGCTGGGGCAAACCTATCCCAATATAAAATGCATCACCTTAGGCCAGAATCGCGGTTTTGCCGCCGGCAACAACGCCGGCCTCCGCGAGGCTAGGGGAGAGTACCTGCTCATCCTGAACCCCGACATCACGGTGCTGCCTGGGCAGCTGGAGGCCCTGGTCGCGTTCATGGACACTCACCCCAAGTGCGGACTGGCCGGGCCCCGTCTCGTGAATCCCGACGGCAGTTTGCAATACTCAACCTACCAATTCCCCAAGTTCTGGCTGCCCTTATTTCGTCGTACTATGCTCGGGAGCATTCCAGCTATGGAGCCGCGCTTGCGCGAGTACCAAATGCTCGGTTGGGACCCCAAACAAAGCCGTACTGTGGATTGGATGCTCGGCGCCTGTTTAATCGCCCGCCAGAAAGCGATTCAGGAAGTGGGCCTAATGGACGAACGGTTCTTTTTGTACGTGGAAGATACCGACTGGTGCCGCCGGTTTTGGGCCCAGGGGTGGGAGGTGTGGTACGCAGCCGAAGTGGAGCTGGTGCACTTTCACGAGCGCCTCAGCGCCCAGCGCCCCTTCCTCACTGCGCTGTTCAGTAAAATAACCTGGGTGCATATTGCTTCGTGGATTAAATATTTCAGCAAGTGGCGAAAAGGCTTGACTATAGAGAAGGCTTAGATTATAATGGTATTATAATAAGGTAATTAGAGTATTTTACGCCTATGGCCCAGAAGGTTTTACGTGTCGGCACCTCGGCCGCCGTTACCATCCCTAAGGAAATAATGTCCAACCTCGGCCTTAAGCCAGGGGACAGCGTGAACGTGCAAGTGGACAAGCGCCGT
>JAUYKG010000024.1 GCA_030700105.1 Candidatus Veblenbacteria bacterium | reverse complement strand
AAACTACCTTAACTATTTACGGTGGGAGGATTATACTTCGTTACGTATGGAACCCATTCTTGAAGTAGCAGATAATTTTCTTTATCCGGCTTCGCGGCGGCGGGCGGTGTGGTATATCTGGGCGGGACTGGCCTTGGGGCTTACCACTGTGGCGGCGGGGTTGTGGTGGTTCATGAGCCTGGTGCAGCCCCTGCCCGAACCTAAGGCCGTGTACCTTAATCCTAGCCTTAAGGTGCGTTTGCAGTATCCGGCAGCTTGGCTGCCAACTTCTTCACCGCTTGACACCGATGGTTTGCCTAGGCGTTTTGTGGGCCAGAGCGGCTGGTTTGAGCTAGGTGCTACGACGGGCGAAGGGGTGCTCCTTACTGACGTGGCAGCAAGTCTTAGTCAAGCTGGTACCTTACCTTTTGGCGCGAACCCGGAGGTGCGCACCGTGGAGGTGCAGGGTCAGCCGGCCGCCTTCATTTTGCCGCGCGAACCCGCTCTTACTCAGGCGGCAGCGGTGGTTACATACCCTGAACCAGTAAGCAACGGATTCAGCTTGTACCGTTTTGTGGTGGTAAAGGCAGACGTTAAGCATTTGCCGGCGCTCGTAGCCAGTTTGCGTTTTATAGCCAATGGTACGGGCGAGGTGAGCGATCTTCGCAACGTGCTCGTGTATGCGCCTCCTGCCCAGGCCGTGGCAACCAGCCCATTCATAGTAAGCGGTATCGCACGCGTATTCGAGAACACCGTGAGCCTTAAGGTGGTGAATGAGGATGAGGAAACGGTGTGGACCGGTTTCACCACCGCCAATGCGCCGGACGTGGGCACCTACGGTGGCTATTCCGCAATTGTGGACCTCTCCGGTACCGAGCTAACAGCCGGCGACCGCGTGAGGTTGGAGGTGTTCCAGAGTTCGGCCAAGGACGGTAGTGAGATCGATAAGGTGGTGGTACCTCTGGAGCTTAAGGAGGTTCAGGCCACGCAGGTAGTGGAAGCGTACTTTGGTTCGGGGCCCGGGGGCAGTGCGGATGATTGTACTACCGTATTGGCCGTGGAACGGCACGTACCCAAAACTTTGGCCGTGGCCCGGGCGGCCCTGGATGAGCTTATGAAAGGCCCTACGCTCCGCGAACGGGAAGAAGGTTACTTTACCAGTTTGCCGCCCGGGGTGGGGGTGCAGCGGCTTGTGATAGCAGAAGGGGTGGCCCAGGCGGACTTCACGCCGGCCTTGGAGCAGGGTGTGGGCGGTTCTTGTCGTGTGCTGGCCATTCGCGCTCAGATAGAAAAAACGCTCCGGCAGTTCCCGAGCGTTCAGAGCGTGGTGATATCCATCGACGGCCGCACTGAGGATATTCTGCAGCCCTAGTCGTTACATTAAGCCGTTCTTCTTAGATCAATTAGTTTCTTATTTTGTGTCTACCTGGACACAAAATAAGACAGTTAATTTCAAAGGGATATTCTGCGTAGTTGGGGAGAGGTAAGGAAGTTGGAAGCGTGGTAGACATTTACCCATCTTTCTAATTTGTGCTGTTTAATGAAATTTGCCACGCGGTCACGCA
Source organism: Candidatus Veblenbacteria bacterium (assembly GCA_030700105.1). GTDB lineage: Bacteria > Patescibacteriota > Patescibacteriia > Veblenbacterales > UBA10138 > JAUYKG01. The sequence goes on along the minus strand of JAUYKG010000024.1, from coordinate 5,869 downwards.
CATCAAATTCACTGAGCCATATACTTTGCTGTAGTTTTATGAAACCAGCTTGTCGGAGCAATAGGCGAAAGCGCCGCCTCGCTAAGTTTTCTGTTACTGGTACATCAAATGCGACCACAGTGAAAGTACCCTTAGGCAGCGGGCGGCCGATCGAAAGTTCATGCGCCATGATAGCCAGGCGCCCCGCAGGAGTGAGTGAGACAATAAGCCTTTTGCCGATACGCCGGGCCTTGATGTAATTTTGGTGGTGCAGATTCCAAAGAGTTCGTTGAGCTAGTTTTGCATCGCTTAGGCGCTTGATTTCTTTAACATAAGTTTTTCCGCCAATAATGAAAGCACTTTGGTAGTGCCGGAGAGACTGCATGAATGACAAAAAGTCCACGGCATCTTGTCCAGCTTCAGCCAGTAAGGAGAGTAGAAGTTTGGTTCTCGGCAGTCGGTTTGGTATTGGCATAAGATATCAGAGGTATATTCAATCTTACCATTGTTTTAAAATATGTCTAGGTGGACATATCTTAAAACAAGAGCAGGAAAGAGGTTATAAGTCTACTGATAGTTAAGAAAGAGTGGTTGGTAACTCTAGGTTACCAGCGGTACATCTCGTCCGCCCACAGTCGCAGCGCGTTCAGGGCTTGTTCGGATTCGGCGCGCGAGGGTGAGGTGAGCACGGCGGCACAGAGGCGGTGCCCTTGGGGCGTAATAAGCCCGGCCGCCACGTGGTACTGGGTTTCGGTGAGGTAGCCGGTCTTGGCGCCGAAGTAGCTGCCGGGGCGCAGGCGTAGGTCGTGCACCGTGTGGAGCACGGTTTTTTTAACGCCCTTCGCAGTGGTAAAACTCACCGAGGACGATGAGCCGTAAAAGGAAGCCATAAAGTCCCCGTAGACGGCACAGGCGGCCCGGGCCAGATCTTGCGCGTTGGAGGTATTGTTCAGAGAAAGCCCCGATGGTTCTTCTACGGTCGTGCGCGTCATACCCCAGCGGTTGGCGGTGGCTCGCATGGCGGCAATAAAGTCGTTCCGACTAAGCCCTACCGCCTTGCCCACGCTTACCGCGGCGTTGTTGGCGCTGCCGATGAGCATGCTGGCAAAGGCTTGTTCCAGGGTAATGTGGTCATCGGCTTCCAGTTTAAGCAGGGAGAATTTATCAGCCGGCCCGACGTACGGGCGCAGCAGGCCTTCATTCTCGTTCTCCGTAAAGCTGAGCGGTGAATACCAGTTAGGAGAGTAATGTAGCAAAGTGCCGGCCGTTACCATTTTGATAAGGCTGGCCGTGGGCATGGTGGTGCTTTCCTGATGGAAGTAGAGTGGTGTGCCTGTAGTGGCATCAATGAGCGCGGCGGCCCGGTAGGGTAGCGCTTTGAGCTTATAAGTAGTTTGGTACCAGGCGGAAAAATCTTGGTACCTAGCTACCGCTTGCGGTGCGGTGGTTGGTTGAGCTTCGGCCTGTCGGCTTGTTCCTGGTACTACTAATCCAAGCCAGAGCAGTACTAGAGCAGCTGTTACCAGGCAGGCGGTCTTGAAGTACGACATAGGGTTACATTATAGCATAAGCCTCAGTGAGGCCTCGGGCAGAACGGTGGCCAGTCTGGTGCGCCTGAGGTAAGATAAATCTAGGTTTACGGACAATTCATAACCTTACACTCATGCTGAAACAAATTTTTGTGCGCTCTATGCCCGACTTCGGACTACTCTTGTTGCGACTGGGCTTGGGCAGTATTTTTGTGGCGCATGGTTGGGCCAAGTGGCAGAATTTTGAGGCCACCACGGCCTTCTTTGCCTCGTTGGGGTTGCCGCAGTCTTTCGTTTACTTGGTGGCCGCTACCGAGCTGTTAGGCGGTTTAACCATTATTGGCGGTATGCTCACTCGCTTGGCCTCGTTCGGGCTGGCGATTATTATGGTAGTGGCCATTGTGCAAGTTAAGTTCTCGCTCGGGTTCGTCGGTGGATATGAATTTGAACTCCTCTTACTTCTGGTAGCGCTGGCACTCGTGCTGTTGGGCCCGGGGCATTTTAAGTTCCTGCGCTTTGGTCCCTGGTCTTCGGAACCATTATAGCTATGCCATATTATGTCGACTGAGGTACAACCAGGGACGGTGTACGATACTATCATTGTGGGCGGTGGCGCGGCCGGGCTCTCCGCCGCGCTCTACGCTGGGCGCTACCTTATGAAGACGTTGGTACTGGAAGGCGCGGCGCCGGGCGGCGACACAGCGGTGGCTTGGATAGTGGAGAATTATCCGGGCGTGCCGCACGTGGATGGTTTTGAACTCATTCGGCGCATGCGCGAGCAAGCCGCCGGGTTTGGCGCCACTTTTGCGAGCGAGGAGGCGGCCGGTGCGAGCTCGGAGCAGCACTGTTTTACCGTGAGGACGAAGGGTGGCACCGATTACTACAGCAAAACTCTCATCTTGGCGCATGGCGAGAAACACCGCCACCTTGGGCTGCCGCGCGAAGGTGAGCTGGCTAACGGCAAAGGACTTTCCTACTGCGTAACTTGTGACGGCCCGCTCTATAAGGGAAAAATTATCGCCATTGTGGGTGGCGGTGATTCCAGCGTGAAGGGCGCGGTACTGGCGGCGCGCTATGCCACGCACGTATACCTCATTACGATGGAGCATGAACTTCACGCCGAGCCAGTGAACCTAGAGGAGTTCAAACGCCTAGAAAACGTAACCGTGTTGTACGACACGGTTGTTACCGAGTTTAAAGGCGAACCAAGGCTGGCCGGGGTAAAACTTTCCCGTTCTCATGAGGGCACGGACGAACTGGCGGTGGAGGGGCTGTTTGTGGAGATTGGCGAGGTGCCTTCGCCCGAGCTGGCACGTAGTTTGGGCGTGGCACTGGACGAGCACGGGCTTATAGAGGTGGACCCCATGATGAAGACAAGCGTGGACGGTGTGTACGCTTGTGGCGACACAGTTAACGAAACTGGTAGTTTTAAGCAAATCGTGGTCGGCGCGGCGCAAGGGGCGCTCGCTGCCACTTCAGCCTACCGCGACCTTGGTATGCACGGCGGCAACGCCTGTGCTATTCACGCCCGGCCGGCGGCGCACCAGCCCGCCTAGGGTTACCAGGGGCGTATGTTCGGTTTAACTGCAGGTGAGCTCAGGGTGCTCACTAAGCCCAAAACCCCGGCGGCCATTCAGGATTTTTTAGAGACCATTCCTATTAATTTTGAGGAAGAAGGGGAAACCCTACTCTCGCCCCGGCGAGTGCTCCGGGAGCGGAGTTGCCACTGTACCGAGGGTGCACTGTTGGGCGCTCTTATGCTGCGGCTGCAGGGCTACCAGCCCCTGGTAGTGGACCTGCGCTCCGTTTGGCAAGATGAGGACCACCTGGTGGCCGTGTGGCGGCAGCGTGGGCGCTGGGGAGCGCTCAGCAAGACCAACCACGCCGTGCTGCGCTACCGCGAGCCGGTGTACCGCGATATCCGCGAACTCGCGCTGTCGTACTTTCACGAGTACTTTACCAACAACGGCGTTAAAACTCTGCGCAGTTATTCTTTGCCCGTGAACCTTAAGCGTTTTGACGCGCGGGGCTGGGCAACGGCTACGGAGGATTTGTGGTACATAAATCGCTACCTGGATCGTGTGCGCCATTATCCTATTTTGGGCCGAGCGCAGGTTGCCGGTTTGCGGTCGGCGGACAAAATAGAGATCGCGGCCGGTAAGCTTATAGCCTGGCGGCCGCGGCGGCGCGTGCGGCAAAATCCTATCGTGCGAGCTAGTCGATAGAAAAAACCCCATCCTAGATAGGTCTGGGGTTTTTAATTGGCATTATTTTCACTCTGGCTAAACGCAGTTTAACCAGGAGTTTTATGACGGTGGCACCGAAGTCGTGAGGACCAAAGTCCCAATTCTTTTGGTTGCTGTGGTGGCCATGGTGAATTTGTTCACCGGCCTCAAAGAAATTCAGCACAAAGTTTTTCCAGCCTGAACCATAGAGGTCGCGGCTGAAATCATTGGTCCTGGGACTGCGCTCGGTAGCAGAATGGCCGAAGCTATTAACAAACGATTGCGTTAGCACAATCCAAGTTAGGATTGAGCTAGCGGTTAGTGGTCCCACCAGTAGGGCCCACCAAACATTGAGTCCGAGGGCATAAAGCAGCAGGCCAGAGAAAAACACGTGCGTGAACGGCAGGAGGATGAAAGGGCCCCATCTCAGGTAGCGGCTGAAAAAATGTTTTTCCAGCCAGTCAATAGGTATGGTGCCGTACTTATTTATTATCCTCTCGTTATGACTGGCCAATCTATATTGGTTGAAGTTTTTCCAGAATAAACCCCAGCCCTGCGGGCAAATTAACCTTAACGGCCAGAGGGGGCGTTTAGCATGAGCTAATGGTGGGGCGCAAAATACGCCAAGCGTGGTGGGGGTGTGGGGGTCGAGAGGCGTATCCGAGGTACTGTGATGGTAACGATGAACCGCTACCCAGTGCCGGCAGTTGATGCCAGCGTGCCACCAGAGCCAGAAGCGCATAGTGTTCTTCAGCCAGCTTCGGTAAGTTACAGCTGAGTGAGTAAGGCAACGATGGGCGTATAACGTGATACACTCACTCGTTAGATGGCCGCTGAAGCTAGTGGCCACTACTAAGTAAGCAGTTATGGTGACTGCTAAAAAAATATTAAACATTGGTATCTCCTTAGTTGTTAATGAACGTTTTTAATTTATTACTTACTTTTACCTTAGCATAGCAGAGAATAATCTACTGCCCAAGTTGGATTGTTGGTTGCTATAGTCTAGGTATGACAAATAAGCCAAAATTAGAGCGCCTGGTTTGTGGCCGTTTGAGCCCGAGCCAGCTGGTGAACTAGATTACGAGCAGCCACAAGGCGGTTAGGACCATGCACTGCACCAGCATGCCCTGGTGCCACGTGAGTGGGTGCCCGGAAGCGTTGTGGAGGCCAAGGTGGAAGCGTTGGAACGGCTTAAGCCACTTCCATTCAGTTACCAAGTAGAGCCCTTGCAGTACGTCCGGCAGGAGCGAGCCCGTTAAGCTGGCGGCTACCGCACCGCGCGGTACGGCCGGGCCCACCCAGAGCCAGAGCGCAAGGAATCCAACCATAATTAAACCGTCCAGCATAGCCACGCCCACGAGGCGCCGCAGGGTTTGCCCGCGCGTGAAGTGTTTTTGAATAAGGTGTTCGTCGCCGTGCGGAATAAAGTCCAGGATAAAGTGGGACACGAGCGCGAGCACGAAAGCCAGGAAGGGGTTTGGTACGGCGCGGGCGATAACGAGCGCGGCAGTACCGTGAACGGTAATGTACATAAGAAAAAGCGTGAGGGTTAAGACTGTCTTTATTGTAGCGCGCTCGGCCACTGGGTGCCACTGTATGAACAAACCCCCCGCCAAAACGGGAGGCTTGTCTTGTCTGAATTTACCGAAAGTATTTTACATGCCGACCGGTTTTTGGCCCATGGGGCCGCCCATGCTGCCATTTGGCTCGCAGTGCTTGCAGCAGTTTTTGTGCGTAAAGAGTTCGTACACAGCCGCCAGACCGACTAGGATGTAGATGATCTTGGAAACCATTGCGTCCGTACCGCCAAAGATATCGCCCACGTTCCAGTTGAATAGACCCACCAGCAACCAGTTCAGGCCGCCGATGATTATGAGGACCCACGCTACCATGTGGAGCCCCTTATTTCCTTTTCCTTCCATTATTACCCACCCCCTTTCTATTGTGATATATGATGTTCTTTACCAGTATAGCAAAAATTAAGCTTTCCTTCACGCACCATAGCCCTTGCCAAATTGGGGCAGTTGGGCTATTCTAAGAACGCTCTATTCGTCGCGGGGTGGAGAAGTGGCATCTCGCCTGGCTCATAACCAGGAGATCGCGGGTTCAAGTCCCGCCCCCGCAACCAGGAATTTT
>JAUYKG010000039.1 GCA_030700105.1 Candidatus Veblenbacteria bacterium | reverse complement strand
GTGAAGGTAACTTGCTTACACTTGATTGGCTCACCAAAGAAGGTATTACCCCCCTCGCCTACCGCTACTTCTGCTTAATGACCCATTACCGCAAACCGCTCAACTTCTCACTGGAAGCTGTTTTGTCAGCGCAAAAAGCCTTACAGAATTTACAGGATAAGGTCGCCACTATGGGTGAATCGGCCGTAGGCTGTGCCGAGTACGAGGAAAAGTTTAAGGCCGCTCTGAACGACGACCTGAATGCCCCGCAAGGCCTGGCTATTGTCTGGGAGCTTATGAAGTCCAATTATCCCGACAGTGCGAAAAAGCAGAGCTTGCTGAAAATGGATGAGGTGCTGGGCCTGGGGCTAAAGAATGTGCCTACGCTCACCGTACCACCGGAAGTAGAAGCTCTGGTGGAAGAGCGCGAACGCATACGCCAGGACAAGGACTTCGCCAAAGCCGATGACATCCGTAGCCGCATCAAGGAACTTGGCTTTACCGTGGACGATACCGAACTTGGGTCGTTGATAAAAAAGCTGCGCTAGAATATTAGGAATATAAACAACCGTTCTGTATTCACAGAACGGCTTCAATTTTTTCTGAATCGCTCTATTAAATTAGCTTAGAGCAATAAGGTACATACCAACCCCTATAATTGTGAGCTGGGCGCCAACACTTATGGCTGGGGCCCACTTTGTCCGATAGGGCATGGAAATATAGCCCACCGCAAGTAACGCGAGACAAGAGAAAACCAGCCAACCTTGAACATCTATTCCAAGGTGGACAGCCAATAACCCTAGGCCTGCTGCCAGGGCTACGCTACCCAATGTTACTGCCTGCCTTACTTGGTTTTTTACAGACTCTTTGGCCGAGCAAGTTGTAGTTAGTGCTACGGCTGCCAGTAGACCTATAGTTATAGAGTCCCTTATCGCCGCTACTTCTCCACCTGGCTCATTCTGAACCAAGAATACAAACAGTATAACCACCGCTTGTATTATTTGGCACTTTAAAAAGCTTTTCATTTTGCTACTCTCTCTTTATTTTGTTGATTTGTGCCACCTTACCACTAGGCAAACCCCTTGTCAAGCCTAGCTTAGGCTGGTACGCTATGGCCTGCTATGCAGAACTTTTGGCAACAATTACCTAAGCCTATCCTGGCCTTGGCACCTATGGCCGGCGTAACCGACACGCCCTTCCGACAAATGTGCAAGCGGTACGGGGCCGACGTTATCTATACCGAATTCGCCAGTGTGGACGCGCTCTGCCACGGCAATGCCCGCACACGCGAAATGATTACTTTCGAACCCTCAGAGCAACCTGTAGTGTGCCAGATCTTTGGACGCAAACCAGAGCTTTTTTCAGGAGCCGTAAAAATACTGGAAGAAATGGGCTTCTCGGGCGTGGACATAAATTTTGGCTGCCCGGCCTACAAAGTGGTAAAAACCGGCGGCGGCGTAAAGCTAATGCGCAACCCCGCGCTCTGCCACGAGCTCATTCAAGCCGCCTGCGAAGGCTCAGGGCTTCCCGTGTCCATAAAAATCCGTGCTTCCATAAAGCGCGGGGCGGATACCAAGGACAAGGTGGAGGATAAGGAAGCTGAAGCTGAACTGGATAAGTACGAAAGCACCATGGACACGGTTACGGCGCTCGACCTCGTGAACAAGGTTAAGAACCTGCCTTTGGCCGCCATAATGCTCCACGCCCGCTCGTATGAACAACCTTTTGACGGCGTGCCAGATACCAATATGCTCAAGGAGGTTAAAAAAATTTGGCCGGGTATACTCATTGCCAATGGCGGCATTTACTCGCCGGAAAAAGCCAAAGAGATTTTAGAGGATACGGGCGCGGATGGCGTGGGTGTGGCACGCGGCTCCTGGGGCAAGCCCTGGCTGTTCCAACAAATAAAGGATTACCTGGCGCACGGCACGTACCAACAAATCTCCTGGGAAGAAACCAAGAACATTATGCTGGAGCACGCCGAACTCGCCTTAAGCGCCAAGGGTGAATACGGGTTGATAGAACTGCGCAAGCACCTGGCCTGGTACACCAAAGGTATTCCCGGGGCCTCCCAGATCCGCGCCAAGCTGGTTCAGGTGAAAAGCATTGGCGAGGTGCGGAACATTATCGAGCAAGCCAGCACCCTCCAACCTATACTTACGGCAGTACTCCCTAATTAACTCTATTACCCATTTACCGATTCGCGCGAATCGGTAAATGATGTATGATAACTATATGAGACTAACCGAACTAGAGAAGCTCTATCGCCTACTGGCCGGTCAGAAACGGCTAGAAATACTTAAACTTCTTAATCAAGAGAAGGAGATGTCTGTTGGTGACATTGCTGCCCATATTCATTTATCCTTCAAATCAACTTCCAAGCACCTTCTCTTACTTAGGCAGGGTGGATTATTAGAACGCCGACAATCCCGCTTTGTTGCCCTCTACCGACTAAGCGCTGAGCTCCCACCTCATATTGCCCAGCAGCTGAAGCTAATAAACCGCAGCAACCGATAAACGGCTATTTACCCTTTCGCGCGAAAGGGTAAATAGCCACCAGAGAGGTGGTTGGGTAAAACTACAGCCAACCGACAGAAGCCAACTTTTCGCCTTTTTCCGCTGCCAGCGCCTTAAGCGCTTCGCGCTCTTTTTTGCTTAGCTTGGTCGGCGTGAACACTTTCACCGTAACAAGCAGGTCTCCCCTGCCCTTGCCGCGCAAATGTGGCACACCCTGGCTCTCCAGCTTTATCACAGTATCGCTTTGCGTGCCTGCCGGAACTTTCAGCTGCACCTCGCCTTCCAGAGTGGTAAGCGGCACGGTGCCGCCCAAAGCGGCCAGTACAAAGCTAATCTGCTTTTGCGTTATGAGGTCATAACCGTGGCGGCGGAACAACTTATCCGGCCGCACCCGAATAGTTAAGAACAAGCTGCCGGCCGGGCCGCTCTTGGCCCCAGGCTCACCTTCACCATCAAGTTGCATAGTTTGCCCGTCCGCAATACCAGCTGGAATTTTCACCTTAAGTTCCTTTACGCCCTGCTCGCTACCGCGGCCATGGCACCGGCTGCACTGCTTTTCCGCGCGCTTGCCCTCGCCGCCGCAATCCGGGCAGGTGCGCACGCTGCGCATAGCGCCCAGGAACGTACGTTGTACCTGCTCTACCCGCCCCTGCCCGCCACACGTGGCGCAGGTGGTTATTTTGGCACCTGGCTCGGCCCCACTACCGTTGCATTTGCTGCACACTACATGCTTTTCAAAACGTAAAACTTTCTCCGCGCCAAAAACAGATTCTTTAAAGTCTACTGCGGTTTCAAACTGTAAATCATTACCGCGCTGCGGCCCGGCTCGCCCGCGCCCTCTGCCGCCGCCAAAAATATCACCGAACACATCACCTATGTCCCCTAAGTCGTTAAAATCCACCTTGAAACCGCCCTGGCCAAAACCGCCGCCTTGCGAGCGCGCAAAATCCTGCCAGTTAAAACCACCAGGGCCCCCGGCGCTTTCAAAGTTAGCACCAAACTGGTCGTACTGTTTGCGTTTGTCTGGATTGCCCAGCACCTGGTAGGCCTCGTTTAGCTCCTTGAACTTGCCCTCGTTCCCGCCGCTCTTATCCGGGTGGTGCTCATGCGCCAGCTTGCGAAAGGCTTTTTTAATATCCTCCGCGCTGGC